>NZ_CBFFRJ010000063.1:0-28578 GCF_965644225.1 Phytobacter sp. V91
AAAGATCAACAAACGGGGAAAAGATTCAAAAAAATCCCCCGACAATGTTGCCGGAGGATTTGTGTATAAGAGACAGCTCCTTGGGAGAGGGATCCCCAGAAAAAGATGCCCGCACAGACAGTCCCCTCGCCCCTTGCGAGAGGGCTAGGGTGAGGGGAAGCATACCACGCCGTTGTTTAGGATTTCCCTTCCTGCATCACCTGTAGCAACGTCGCCAGCAGGCCCGGAAAACGGGCATCTAAATCCTCCCGCCGCAACGAAATCATATTCTCTCGTCCCTGCGGACGCTGCCAGATAACGCCGCTGTCACGCAGTACGCGCCAGTGGTGGGTCATACTGGATTTCGCCATATCCTCCGGGCGCAGGGCGTTGCAACTCAGCTCGTTGCCCTCTGCCAGCTGACGAACAATCGACAGACGCAGCGGATTGCCGAGAGCCAGAAGGACGTTCTCCAGCAATATTTGTTCAGGCTCGGGATGATTAGGGATCATTTTACTCCTGCGGGTATTTGTGGGTTGAGCTATATCAACAATAGGTCAACCATTAAAAAATAGTTCGAACATACTCGTACAATGGGACTATTATACTCAACGAACCAACACGCGACCATAGTGGTCGCCACATTTATTAGCAAACTGAAATTGTCAAACTGACTAAGGACGCATCATGCCCCGACCCATCCCCCTCGAACGTTATCGCAACATCGGTATCTCCGCGCACATCGATGCCGGTAAAACGACAACCACTGAGCGCATCCTGTTTTACACCGGGATGAGCCACAAACTGGGTGAAGTACACGATGGCGCGGCAACCACTGACTGGATGGCGCAGGAGCAAGAGCGCGGAATTACCATTACCTCCGCCGCGGTTAGCTGCTTCTGGCCGGGCATGGACGGTGGATTTGAGCCGCACCGGATCAATATCATCGACACCCCAGGGCACGTGGATTTCACCATTGAGGTGGAACGTTCCATGCGTGTACTGGACGGTGCGGTGATGGTGTATGACTCCGTCGGCGGCGTACAGCCGCAATCAGAGACCGTCTGGCGGCAGGCCAACAAGTACCATGTGCCGCGCCTGGCTTTCGTCAACAAAATGGACCGCCCCGGTGCCGATTTCTTCCGGGTGGTGCAGATGATGATTGATCGCCTGAAGGCCAATCCGGTGCCGATTGTTGTCCCTATTGGCGCGGAGGAGCATTTCACCGGCGTGGTTGATCTGATTAAAATGCGCGCCATCGTCTGGGACGATGCCACCCAGGGCATGACCTTCAGCTATGCCCCGGTGCCGGAGGATTTACTGGTGAGCGCCGAGGAATGGCGGGAAAAAATGGTCTCTGCCGCCGCCGAAGCCAGCGACGCACTGATGGATAAATACCTGGAAACGGGCGATCTCGACGAAGCGGAAATCATCAACGGCCTGCGTATCCGCACCGTCGCGGGTGAGATCCAGCCGATGCTGTGCGGCAGCGCCTTTAAAAACAAAGGCGTGCAGCGCATGCTCGATGCGGTGGTGGAGCTGATGCCCTCGCCGCTGGATATCCCGGCGATTCAGGGCGTGGACGAAAAAGGTCAGCCTGCTGAGCGTCACCCGAGTGATGATGAGCCCTTCTCGGCGCTGGCGTTCAAGCTGATGACCGACCCGTACGTCGGCCAGTTAACCTTTATCCGCGTCTATTCCGGCGTGCTGAGAAAAGGTGACGCGGTATGGAACCCGGTGAAAGGTAAAAAAGAGCGCATTGGCCGTATCGTGCAGATGCATGCCAACGACAGACATGAAGTGGACGAACTGCGCGCTGGCGATATCGCTGCCTGCGTCGGGCTGAAAGATGTCACCACCGGCGACACCTTAAGTGACCCGGATAAGGTGATCACCCTGGAACGTATGGAATTCCCGGATCCGGTCATTTCGCTCGCCATCGAGCCGAAAACCAAAGCGGACCAGGAAAAAATGGGTATCGCCTTGCAGCGTCTGGCGTCTGAGGATCCATCCTTCCGCCTGCACACTGACGAAGAGTCCGGCCAGACCATTATCTCCGGGATGGGCGAGTTGCATCTGGAAATTATCGTGGATCGCATGAAACGCGAGTTTGGCGTGGAAGCGAATATTGGTCGCCCGCAGGTCACTTACCGCGAAACCCTGCGTAAAGCGGTGAAAGAGGTCGAAGGCAAATTTGTTCGTCAGTCCGGCGGGAAAGGGCAGTACGGTCACGTGGTGCTGAGCCTCGAACCGCTGACCGCGGGCAGTGGATTTGTGTTTGAAGATGCCACCAAAGGCGGCGTGGTACCGCGCGAGTTTATTCCGTCAGTGGAAAAAGGTCTGCGCGAAGCCATTAACAGCGGCGTGCTGGCGGGCTACCCGGTGGTTGACGTCAAAGCGACCCTGACCTTTGGTTCGTATCATGACGTTGACTCCTCGGAAATGGCCTTCCGTATGGCGGCGATCTTCGGTTTTAAAGAGGGCGCCCGCAGAGCGGATCCGGCTATTCTTGAGCCAGTTATGCATGTGGAAGTGGAAACGCCGGAGGACTATGCCGGGAATATTATGGGCGATCTCTCGTCCCGTCGCGGCATGGTGCAGGGGATGGAAGAGCGCTTTGGCAGCCAGATTATTCGTGCCGACGTACCGCTGGCCGAAATGTTTGGCTACGCCACCGCTCTGCGTTCCATGTCACAAGGGCGTGCAACCTATAGTATGGAGTTCCACCACTACGCCGAAGCCCCGCGCAACGTGGCTGAGGCGATCATCGCCAGTCGTGCAAAAGCGTAAACCTTAGCCCCGCTTCGGCGGGGTTTTTTATACGCCTCTCCCTGGGGATGAACATCTGCCCCGTGACCTTATTACGCCCCCGTCGCCACATAGCCAATGCGGTAATTCTCCCTGCCTGCTATTGGCATACTTCCCATATCAAGGCGCAATAACTGCCAGCGGCTGACATCCCAGGCGCAAAGCGGGCTGTGTAAAGTCAGCGCTGCCAGATCCGCATGTTCGGGGATGGGCGTTTTGCTCAGTGACAGATAAGCGGCGTTTTTAACCTCGTCAATCTGCGGCAGCCTGAGCGCCAGCCAGGTCTCAATTTGCGGCCAGCCGAAATCAGCGGTCAGTTTTTTAAAGCCTGCGCTCTGTAAAAAACGCGCCATCGCTTCTGCGTTTTGCCAGACATACAGCGGGGCATAACGGTTTTCCGGCGTTAATGCCTCCTCCCGACGGGAAAAGAGGTATGCCTTGAACAGCAGGCCCGGAAAGCCATTAAGTTTCGCGCCATTTTCTGCTATGCGCTGTTCAATGACCGCCATATCGTAGTCGGCAGGCAGGGTAAAACGGTATTGCATAACGATCATAGCGCCTCCTCAGACAGCATCCTGCCGTTACTGAAACTCCACTCGTCGGCGGTATTAAACTGAATCATCACCATCACATCGTCCGGCCGGATATCGAGCACCGCGTGAAGGCGGTCACTCAGCGTGCGGTACAGATTTTTTTTCTGTTCCCGCGATCGGGGCCTGCCAGCAAAGATATGAAACTGAATCAGGTTGTCGCTGCGGGTGCCACTTTTATAGTGGCGATCAAAGATCCGCAGTCGCTGAGGCAAGGCTTCAAAAATCTGAAAGCGATCGTCGGGCGGCACGGCAAACTCGGCCACCAGACACTGATGCAGCGTGTCGGAAATCAGCGCCAGATGCGCGTCACTGTAACCCTCGCGCAGTGTGATTCGGGTAAAGGGCATCAGTTTTGCTCCTCGTCCAGGCAGCCGAGAGCGGAAACGGCGGCAGGCCAGCCCGCGTAAAATGCCAGGTGGGTAAAGGCTTCGGCAATCTCTTCCCGGCTCAGGCCGTTTTGCCGGGCAAAATTGATATGCCAGGGCAGTTGCTGCACGCGACCCAGAGAGGTCAGCGCCCCCAGCGTTATCAGGCTGCGCTCGCGAGGCGTCAGAATGTCGCGTTGCCAGATATCCGCAAAAAGTACCTGCTGGCTGAGTTCAGCCAGCTTGGGTGCTATGCGGCTCAGCGTATTGCTATCGAGGGATTTAGCCATCACATATTCACTCCGTATTGACAGTGGACCGATTCTGGCGCGATAGTTTTGTCCTGAAAATCAAATTATATGCGGGTAACCATCCCGCATTTCAGGATGATAATGGATAAGCTCCCCTTAGCGCTCGACCTGGATGCGCTGCGCAGTTTTGTTACCGGCATCGAATCCGGCAGCTTTGCGCTGGCGGCGACCCGCCTTTGCCGCTCCACCTCCGCCGTCAGCGCCCAGTTGAAAAAGCTGGAGATGCAGTGCGGCGCTGAACTGGTGGTTAAGCGAGGGCGGCACCTCGCGCTGACGCATAACGGCGAGATCCTGATGAGCTATGCCCGTCGCTTGCTGGCGCTGAATGATGAAGTAATGCGGGCGATGAAGGGCGAGCAGTTGCAGGGAGAGATCCGCATCGGCATGCAGGAGGATTTTGGCGAATCCCTGATGCCAGGCATCCTGGGCGCGTTTAAGCGCCATCATCCGGGAGTGCGGATTATCGCCCGCGTGGATCGTAACCAGGCGCTGCTTTCGGCACTCGATGAAAATGCGCTGGATATGGCGCTGCTCTGGCAACCGGAAAATAATCCCGCTGCGGGCAGGCTGATTGGGCAGTGTCAGATGGCGTGGATCCAGCATCCTGATCTTGATATCGCCGGGCTGATTGCGCAGGGAGAACCGCTGCCGCTGGTGATGTTTGAAAGCCCGTGCCTGATGCGCGCGCGTGCCACGGCCTGTCTCGACCAGGCGGGTATTCCCTGGCGGATTGTCTTTATCAGCCACAGCCTGAGCGGTATCTGGGCGGCAGTACAGGCGGGCCTGGGCGTCACGCTGCGCACGCGGATTGGGATGCCGGGGAATTTATCGGTGACGACGAATCTGCTGCCGTCGGCGGGTAATCTGGGTATTACCCTTAAACAGGGGCAGGGCAGCGACGGGCGAGATGGCGCCCTGACGATGCTTAGCCAGTTGATGGAACAGGCGCTGATTTCAGTAAAATGATCCTGCGCGTTCTCTTCCGGAAACTGATAATCGTTATTGCTATGATTATTTGCTATGTTTATATATAACGAATATCACGAAGATCAGTCTTGAAAAAATCAGGAGGCGATATGGTCGCGAAGGTCCGTAATTCAGAGATAAAAAAGCAAACGAAGTATCTTTCTCTTGAGGACATCGATTTTACTAAAGTAGTAAAAGGCCCCCGTGATTTTCATGCAGAGGATCCGCAGGCCGATGAGTCAGACCAGTACGTTGTGATTAAACTGCCTTCATCCGTCGATCAGGATGATTTCCGGGTTGCTTTGATAAGCGCGGTTAATGCTCTGGCATCGGTCAAAGCAAAAAAGGACAGCTCACTTTCTTCAGTGCGGATGGACGAGCGGAACATTTTGATGGGTTTGATCACGCCTGAATCAAAAGTGGATATCAGCAATAAGGACTTATTCTCCTCGCGTAACGCAATACGTCTGGAAAAGCTAAAAGCGAATATTCTGGCTGATGCAAACTGGCTGTCTTCTCGCGAAGTGTCGGCAATGGCCAGCGTTAATTCAAATAATACCAGCGCTGCTCCGAATCGATGGAAGCATGCAAACAAAATTTTTGCCCTGACCATTCAGGGGAAAGACTATTTCCCGCAATATGCACTGGATGCAGGCGGGCAACCTCTGCCAGTGATGAAAAAGATTATCGAGTGTTTTGGTGAGTCCAGGACAGCATGGTCGCTGGCCATCTGGTTGGGCACGCCGAACGGTTGGCTCAATAAAGCCAAACCGAAAGATCTGCTGTTAACAATGCCTGGTAAAGTTATGCAGGCTGCGGAAGAAGAAAAAGCAGGAGCACGGCATGGCTGAAGATTATCCAGAAAAGGAATTCAGGGTGTCATTGCCGACTGTGTCAACCAACGTGAGTACAAAAAAATGGAGAGCAGGACAACCGATTGAGCGTATCCATCGTCCGCAATATTCGGCTTTGCAGTTCAACCCTGGTACTCATTCGGGACGAGGGGCGCGTTTTAGTCCTTTCAAAGATAGTACCGGAAAAAATGTCCCCACTCTTTATGGCGGTGAGTCTTCCGCGGTGGCCCTGATGGAAACCCTGTTTCATGATCTGCCAATTGGTTGTATGGGGTTAAATTTTGACATGGGAAAACCTGGCAATCATGTACGCAGTAAGTTGATTCCCTCTATCGATTTGGCGCTGGTCAATATTACTCCGATGACGATGAGACGCTGGGGCATTACACAGGCAGAGCTGTTGGGCTCTGATATGACCGAATATCCGATAACCCAAAAATGGGCTGAACGTATTCATCATGATAATCCTTTGGCTAAAGGTATCCAGTGGCCTTCAAAACAGCATGGTGGAAAGGCCGTTATGCTTTTTGGTGACAGGATAAAAGACAGTGACCTTGAGGTTATGATCGAATCCGAAGCGGTGACTGAGTCTGATGAAGTGCTTTATGCCCTGTATGATCTGGCCGATGAACTGGATCTTGTTTTGCTACCACAAGGTCTTGAATAACGTTGGTATGATTTCTTTGTCAATTATTTTGAATCTATATGTTAAACAAATGATATTTATTCTCATCAGTTAATGCGTAGAGTAGTGGCATTAAGGCAGATTCGACATCCGTTGTTATTAGCTTCGTTGTGATGCCTGACTGTCGGTATTTCCCTGAGAATAAGGATTCAAACGCCATGAAAAAGATCGGCTTTTTGTCATTTGGCCACTGGACGCCATCACCGCAGTCCGGTACCCGGTCGGCGGCTGACGCCCTGCTGCAATCCATCGATCTGGCGGTTGCCGCCGAGGAGCTGGGTGCGGACGGCGCGTATTTCAGGGTGCACCATTTTGCCCGTCAACTGAGTTCGCCGTTTCCGCTGCTGGCCGCGATAGGGGCGAAAACCAGTAATATCGAAATTGGTACCGGCGTTATTGATATGCGCTATGAAAATCCGCTGTATATGGCCGAAGATGCAGGCGCTGCGGATCTGATTTCCGGTGGGCGTTTGCAGCTCGGCATCAGCCGCGGGTCTCCGGAGCAGGTGATCGATGGCTGGCGCTATTTTGGCTATCAGCCGGCGGAAGGTGAAAACGAGTCGGATATGGCGCGTCGTCACACCGAAGTGCTGCTGGAGACACTGCGCGGGGAAGGCTTTGCCAAACCCAATCCGCAACCGATGTTCCCTAATCCGCCAGGGCTGCTGCGCCCGGAACCTTTCTCTGAAGGTTTGCGTGAGCGCATCTGGTGGGGCGCTGGCTCCAATGCAACCGCAGTATGGGCCGCGAAGCTTGGGATGAATCTGCAAAGCTCGACGCTGAAAGATGACGAAACCGGCGAGCCGTTCCACATTCAGCAGGCCAAACAGATCCGTGCTTACCGTGAAGCCTGGGCGCAGGCCGGGCATACGCGCACGCCGCGCATCTCCGTGAGCCGCAGTATTTTTGCTCTGATGGATAACCGTGACCGGGCCTACTTTGGCGCCAGCAGTAACGACAGCGATAAGGTCGTTTTCCTTGATGAGAAGACCCGCGCCATCTTCGGGCGCAGCTACGCCGCCGAGCCGGACAAGCTGGTGGAGCAGTTAAAACAGGATGAAGCTATTGCTGAAGCAGACACCTTACTGCTGACCGTGCCCAACCAGTTAGGCGTTGACTACAACGTGCATGTGATCGAAGCCATTCTCAAACATGTGGCTCCGGCCATGGGCTGGCGCGACGCGTAAGCGCGTGAAGGGATGCAAAACGCCTCACATTTGTTTCAGTGTGAGGCGTTTTTTTATATCACCTGAGGCTGTAACTGATAAATCCATGCCCTGAGCTGCTGCCCGTCCTGCGTGGTAACCGTGACTTCAACGCGATCGTAGCCGTCTTCAAACTCATCCAGCATTGGCCAGTGGGCTGCAAGACTGGCGGAAATAAACAGATATCCGTGGACCTGCGGCCCGCGCTCATCCAGAACAATCCCCGGAAAATCCGCCGCCGCTCCCCAGCCACGTTCATAGAAGGTGCCGGTTACGTAACCCGCCAGCCATTCACCCCCGATGTTTTCCATAATATGGGCATTCGAGTGGCCCGGACGTAACGTACCGTAGACAAATAAGCGTTCCATTTTTTCTCGCCAGTCAAAGCAGAAGTCCCCCGCGGGGAAAGATAATGCTCAAAATACGGGGGAATGGTGCAGAGTGCAAATGAAATGGCTGGTATTATGAAGTTTGTAAAATACAAAAAACACTTAATATAAATTTTCAGATTTTACACCTTTACATTGTTATTAACTAACAATGATAAGTTAATTGTCATTGTTGCATGTTCGAAATGTGTATAATTTATTTTTTATCTATCAATTGGTATTTGTAAATATTTTCTGACATAATTGTATATTTTCAAGGGTTAGATGTTATTGGTGATAATTGGATTGGTTCTTTCTTTTTTTATGATTAGTATAGGTGCGGTCTATCCAGATCTGACTGAGTGATGTAACATGACTTCATCTTAATTAATTTATGTAAATATGTAGCGAAATAATAATTCGCACTTTGTCTTAAGTTCTACAGCGTAATGTACATCTAAATATTTTGGTGAAAATATGCAAATAAAAATCAACAGGAATTACAAATCGATTCCAGAACAAATAGCTTTTGAACTTCCAAGTTTTAGTGTGATTACGGGAAGAAATGGAAGTGGAAAAAGCCATCTGCTTGAAGCTATGACGGATAAAAACACTTCAACAATTACAGATTCAAATATCGAAATAAGAAAAATTCAGCTTATTGGTTTTGGAGGGCTTAACCCTAAGATTGATGAAATATGTGACCCTCGGCAGATCTCACAAAATGCAAAAGATTGGTGGGAACAGATTGAACAATATCAGGTTAATTATAAGCGAGCTATTAGTAATGGGCAAATGAATCATGGCTCAATTACAGATTTTTTGTCCCAGTGGGGATTTAACGAAGCACTGTTCAATATAATAAAAAGTATTATGAATAAAACTTCGAAATCATTTGAAGATTTAAACGAGGATGACGTTTATTTTAACATTAACTTGATGGACTTTAATCAAAATTCAATATTTTCATCGCAATTAGCCCTTGTATTCAAAACCTACCATGTTAGATACATAAAAAATGAATTTCAATTATTTAGAAATTTAAAAAACAATACTAATTTCCCCACGCTAACAGATGAGGAATTTTTCAAAAAATATGGGCCTAAACCATGGGTTTTAGTAAATGATATACTTTCTAAAGCTGGTCTTACCTATGAGGTTGTTAGCCCTGAATATATCGATATAGAATCAACATATAAATTGCATTTAATAGATAAATCTAATGGGACAGAAATTTCTGCCAATGATTTATCAACAGGGGAGAAAGTGTTAATGTCACTCGCTCTAGCGATATATAACACTCAGGAGTCATCTGAAAAGCCTGATTTGTTAATATTAGACGAGCCTGATGCCCCCCTCCATCCTCAATATTCAAAACTTTTGATTGAGACTCTAAAAGATGTAGTGGTGGAAAAGGCTGGTGTCCGAGTTATTCTGACAACACACTCACCTTCCACTGCCGTAATGTGTCCTAATAATTCTCTTTTCGAAATGAACAGGGAAACAAAACTACCTGAGATGATTAGTACGAATCGTGGAATTGAAGTTCTGACAGATGGAATACCTCATCTCAAAGTGTCGATCGATAGTCGACGACAGATATTTGTGGAAAGCAAATATGACGTTCTATATTATCAGCGCCTATTCCAGATCGTTCATAGATTTGAGCATATGGCTTATCAGCCAATATTTTTAGAACCACATAGCGGCACGTCAAACTGTTCAGATGTTGAATCAATTGTTACAAAGCTTAGTGAGGCTGGTAGTGATGTTGTAAGAGGTATAATCGACTGGGATGGATCGAGAAAAGAAAAACCACCAATACATATTTTAGGAAAAGGTCGAAGGTATGCAATAGAAAATTATTTGCTCGATCCACTTTATATCGCATTTGCACTTGTTCGGGTAGGGAAGGAAAAATTAACTGATTTTTCTGTTAACAATCTTGTGACTTATGTTGATATAAGCAAAATTCCTAAAGGAAACGCTCAAGATATTTCTGACAGCCTGATTCTTATGATGGGGATTAAACTTGAAAAATATGTTTCATGTGTTCTTCAAAATGGTTGGGAGATTAATATACCTGAAGAGTTTCTTTGTATGAAAGGACATGATTGGGAAAATCTTTTACTCATGAAAATTCCAGAGTTGAAATCCATATCAAGTAAGTCTGGAGATTCTGGGTTAAAACTTGGGATGTTACAAGTGATTGATGAGTTTCCACAGTTTTTATCAAAAGATATTCGTGATACTTTTATGTCAATAAACTAGTATGTATTGATTTAAAAAATTTCTTGCCATGTTTTTTGAATGCTGGAAATTAATAAAAATTTAGTACTAATAAAAAATTTTAAGTCCTCCCATTCTCCACTCATTTTAAACAGCTATATCAATCTTTAGGAAAACACGCAAATCTAACCCAGGGCTGTTTGCGCAGCCCTGATAAGCCACAACGTCGAGTAATTACCCCATCACAAACACGGTGCGATTTTTGCTGTCGTCCTGCGGCCAGGCCTGGGCGACATCAGCCAGGGGGACGATTTTATGGGCAATCGCAAACTTTCCGTCAACGGCGGCATTGAGCATATTCCCGGTGGCCTGCACCAGTTCCGTCATGGTGAGGCTGCCAATACCGCTGCCCATTAACTGGACAGGGGACGAACGTAGCACCGCACCGGGCAGGTTTATCTCCTGGCCCATCAGGGCGCCAACCTGTACATAGCGCACCGGCGCGGTGCCCGGCGTGTGTTTCGCCAGTGCGATAAGCAATTGTTCAGCGCTGTGTCCCCACAGATAATCGATAACCACATCAATCTGTTCTGCGGCCTCGCTGGCAAACATTTGGCCCAGCGTTTTTTCATCTTCCGTCAGTAACACCAGGGCGTCGGCATCAAGGCTGGTAAGCGCCTGCCGATCGCGACCGGTGGCAATGATTTTTTTGGCCCCAAGGAAGCGGGCAATCTGCACGGCCAGCTTCCCGGCGCTGCCGGTCGCGCCATTTATCAGCACGGTTTCACCCGCTTTAAAACCTGCACGGTTCACCAGCGCCGCCCAGGCGGACATGCCGGGATTGGCCATTGCCGCTGCGGTGGCGTCGTCAAGCTCGTCCGGCAAGGGCAGACAATGCCTGTGACTGACCGGGGCGTATTGTGCCATGCTGCCCCAGGGTGACGGTGGAAAGACAAAATAGACGCGCTGCCCGTCTGGCGTGACGCCCACGCCATCCGCCCCGGCAATAAAGGGCAAAACCCCCTCAAAACTGTAATGCTTTCCCGAAGCGCGGCTTTTCACAACATGGCTGATAGCCGAGGCGCTAACGGTAATAATCTGCTGATCCTGCCCGGCGACGGGCTGCGCGAAATCCGCGTAAATCGGCCCCTGCGCGGGCTCAAAAACGACTGCTGCTTTCATAAAGGTATCTCCATCAGATTAATATGTGTAAAATGCACATAATTGATGGCACTACTGTATAGCGGGAAGAAACTATATGCAATATGCACATAAAAATTATGACGTGACGGATTTTCACGGCGCGTTGCTGGATATCATTGGAGTGATGAACCATCCGCGGATCGATGAAACGCTACTGGCTGCGGCAGATGTCAAACTCGATCAGATCCTGTTCCCGCTGTTAATCACCATCGGGCGCTATGGCCCGATCGGGGTTGTGGATCTGGCTGACCGGGTGGGGCGCGATTACACCACGGTGAGCCGTCAGGTGAAGCGCTTGCAGGAGATGGCGCTGGCGCAAAAAAATCCCGGCGGTCGCGACAAAAGGATCAGTGAGGTGACGTTGACAGCCCAGGGCGAGGCGCTGACCAGCAGCATCGCCAGCGCCCGGCAGATCCTGATGAACGAGATTTTTGCCGACTGGCAGGAAGAGGACGTGAAGCAGCTCTTTCGTTTAGTGCGGCAATATGCCCAAGGCCTGGAAGAAAAAGCGCACCCGAAAGAGTAAACCTTGATACAGCGGGCTGCTGCTCGCTGCACCTGCGGTTGCATTATTTCTGCCGGATCTGGCTGCTGACGAATATCTTCAGCGTCTCCCCGGCGGCGGTAATATGGCGCACTGTCTCAGCCCTGGCGCGTTGTGCATCGCCCTGCTGGCAGGCGGTTAGAATGGCGTTATGATCGTCCTGGAACTTAGGCGTGTCAGAAAGCAGCCGCTGTTGCAGATATTCATATCGCTCAATCTGATTGCGTAAATCATCGATCATGCTCAGCAGGCGCTGGTTTTTGCAGCCCTGATATAAAAGATCATGAAACTCACGGTTATATAAACCCTGTTTTTCAAACCCTGACGCCTGGCCGAGAAGCTGATGGGTCAGCTGTGCCCTTACCAGGGTATCGGCATCCAGGTTCGGCACACTCTGTAAGATGGCTTCCCCTTCCAGCAGGGCGCGTAGCTGATAAATCTCGTCAATATCCTCACCGCCAAGGGTTTTGACCACCGCGCCGCGATTTCTGAAAATCTCAACCATACCTTCCCGTTCCAGCTGCTGGATAGCTTCTCGCATGGGAATGCGGCTTACCGAAAACTGAGCGGCGAGATCCCGTTCCACCAGCCGTTCGCCATCGGAAAGCGTACCGTTATTAATCATCTTTTTAAGCTCGTCAGCGAGCATGCTGGCGGTCGACTGACCTGTCAGGCTCATAAATATCCCCTTTATTTTATGGAATAATGGTATACCATATGCGAAATGGAGTCCAGAACCGCATGGGTATGGGTAGCCAGCACCCGGGTTCCACATCATTCACAATGCAACAGGGCAGG
The DNA here is from genome assembly GCF_965644225.1 of Phytobacter sp. V91. Taxonomy (NCBI): domain Bacteria; kingdom Pseudomonadati; phylum Pseudomonadota; class Gammaproteobacteria; order Enterobacterales; family Enterobacteriaceae; genus Phytobacter; species Phytobacter sp. V91. The sequence continues at coordinate 12,909 of NZ_CBFFRJ010000063.1, forward strand.
AGCAGAAGAAATGGCAGAAAGGCAGCATCACTACCAGGTCAACATCATGTGGACGGGAAATAAAGGGCAGGGAACGGAGTCTTATAAAGCGTACAGCCGCGATTATGTGATTTCCGCAGGCCAGAAAGCGGATATTTCCGGCTCGTCAGATCCGGCTTTTCTTGGGGATGCGACGCGCTGGAACCCGGAAGATCTGCTGGTCGCCTCGGCTTCAGCCTGCCATAAACTGTGGTATCTGCATCTGTGCGCAGAAGCAGGCATCAGCGTCTATTCCTATCTTGATCGGGCAGAAGGAACCATGACTGAAGGGAAAAAGGGCTGTTTCACCGGGATCGTGCTAAAACCCGAAATAACGCTGCGCCCCGGCGATGATATCCAGCGCGCTTATGCCCTGCATCACCGGGCGCATGAACTCTGTTATATCGCTAATTCACTTAATTTCCCGGTGTTATGTGAGCCAGTGATAACCCATAGCCAGGCCTGAATCTCCATTTCAGCAGCAGACCGGTGATATTTGCCGGTCTCAGTTTGTCGTCTGCTGGCCCTGATAGATAACCTGATTTGCAAGTGTTCCCCCCAGCCAGTAGCTCAGTTCTGCGGGGTGATTGACCTCCCAGGCGACAAAGTTGGCGATTTTCCCGGGGGCTAAGGTTCCACACCGATCGCCGATCCCCAGCGCGCGGGCAGCGTGGGCGGTCACCCCCGCCAGCGCTTCCTCCGGGGTAAGCCGGAACAGGGTGCAGGCCATATTCATCATCAGCCGCAGAGATAACACCGGGGACGTCCCCGGATTAAGGTCACTGGAAATGGCAATGGGCACCTGATACTGCCGCAATAAAGCGACCGGCGGCAGCTGGGTTTCGCGCAGGAAATAGAACGCGCCCGGCAGCAGCACCGCCGTGGTGCCGTGCTCTGCCATCAGTGCAATATCGCTTTCGCAAAGGTATTCCAGATGATCGGCTGAGAGGGCGTTATAGCGTGCCGCCAGCCCGGCGCCATGCAGTAACGAGAGCTGCTCGGCGTGGAGTTTCACCCCCAGCCCGAGCTGTTGCGCTTTGCGAAATACCCGTTCAACCTGGGCGGGTGAAAAGGCCAGATGTTCACAAAAAGCATCCACGGCATCCACCAGGCCTTCCCCATGCAGGCGCGGGAGCCAGGCTTCACACACCTCATCAATATAGGCGTCACTGCGCCCCTGGTATTCCGGCGGCAGGGCATGGGCGGCAAGGCAGGTGCTGTGGATGCTCAGCGGCAGGGCTTCGCCAAGTTTGCGGATAACGCGCAGCATTTTGCGCTCATCTTCAAAGCTCAGACCGTAACCGGATTTAATCTCAAGCGTGGTTACGCCATCCTGGCGCAGGGCATTAATACGCCGCAGGGCGCTGTCGAAAAGTTGCTGCTCATCTGCGGCGCGGGTAGCTTTGACACTGCTGGCAATCCCGCCTCCGGCGGCGGCAATCTCGGCATAGCTTGCCCCCTGGAGGCGCATCTCAAACTCCTGGCTGCGATCGCCGCCAAACACGCTATGGCTGTGACAGTCAATCAGGCCCGGCGTTACCAGCCTGCCTTGCAGGTCATGCTCGGCGTCGACGGCTATTGCCGGGCACCCGGCCTCGTCACCGATCCACAGCAGTTGTAGGCCATCGGTTATCAGTGCGCCGTGGGGGATAAGGTTATAGTTGCCATTTTCCATGGTGGCTATCTGGCAGTGACGCCATAGGGTACGCATAGGCTTGCTCTCGTGATGGCATGGCACGGAGTGACTCCGTGCCACAAAGGGATTACTTATTCAGCATCGGCAGATTGAGGCCATGCTCCTTCGCGCAGTCGATGGCAATCTCGTAGCCGGCATCGGCATGGCGCATAACGCCGGTAGCCGGATCGTTGCTCAGCACGCGGGCAATACGTTCGTCGGCTTCATCGCTGCCGTCACAGACAATCACCATCCCGGAGTGCTGGGAGAAGCCCATCCCCACGCCGCCGCCGTGGTGCAGGGACACCCAGGTCGCGCCGCTGGCGGTATTGAGCAGGGCATTGAGCAGCGGCCAGTCGGAAACGGCATCTGAACCATCTTTCATCGCTTCGGTTTCCCGGTTCGGGCTGGCGACGGAGCCGGAGTCGAGGTGATCGCGGCCAATAACAATCGGCGCCGAGACTTCGCCGCGTCGTACCATTTCATTAAAGGCCAGCCCCAGTCGGGCGCGTTGCCCCAGTCCGACCCAGCAGATTCGTGCTGGCAGCCCCTGGAAACTGATGCGCTCTTTCGCCATATCCAGCCAGCGGTGCAGATGTTTATCGTCAGCGATCAGCTCTTTGACTTTTTCATCGGTCCGATAGATATCCTGCGCCTCGCCGGAGAGCGCCGCCCAGCGGAATGGCCCGATCCCCCGGCAGAACAGCGGGCGAATATAGGCTGGCACAAAGCCTGGGAAATCAAAGGCGTTGCTGACGCCCATCTCTTTGGCCATCTGACGAATATTGTTGCCGTAATCAAAGGTCGGAATGCCCTGCTGCTGGAAGGCGAGCATCGCTTTGACATGCTCCGCCATGGAGGCTTTAGCCGCCTGCACTACCACCGCAGGCTCGATGAGCGAACGTTCGCGGTACTCTTCCCATCTCCAGCCTGCGGGCAGATAGCCATTCAGAGGATCGTGGGCGCTGGTCTGGTCGGTGACCATATCCGGGCGCACGCCGCGTTTGACCATCTCCGGTAAGATTTCCGCCGCATTGCCGTGCAGGGCAATAGAAACCGCTTTGCCTTCTGCGGTGTAGCGTTTGAGCCGCGCCAGCGCATCATCCAGCGAGCTGGCCTGTTCGTCCACATAGCCGGTACGCAGACGAAAATCGATACGCGATTGCTGGCACTCAATATTCAGGGAGCAGGCACCGGCAAGGGTGGCGGCCAGCGGCTGCGCGCCGCCCATACCGCCCAGCCCGGCGGTCAGTACCCAGCGGCCGCTCAGTGAGCCGTTATAGTGCTGACGACCCGCCTCGACAAAGGTTTCATAGGTGCCCTGTACGATCCCCTGGCTGCCAATATAGATCCAGGATCCGGCGGTCATCTGCCCGTACATGGCCAGTCCTTTGGCATCAAGTTCGTTAAAGTGCTCCCAGTTGGCCCAGTGAGGCACCAGGTTGGAGTTGGCGATCAGCACGCGCGGGGCATTGGTATGGGTTTTAAATACGCCAACCGGTTTGCCGGATTGCACCAGCAGGGTTTCATCGTCATTCAGCTCTTTTAATGCCGCGACCATTTTATCGAAGCACTCCCAGTTACGCGCCGCGCGGCCAATTCCCCCGTACACCACCAACTCTTTGGGATTCTCTGCGACATCGGGATCAAGGTTATTCATCAACATACGCAGCGGGGCTTCGGTCAGCCAGCTTTTGGCATTCAGGGTTGTGCCGCGTGGGGCTCTGATCTCAACGTCGCGATAACGGGAAAATTCACTACTCATGTGCTGTACCTTCTTTCTTTAATAGCTGGGGAGATGCACACCGGGAACAGCGATGTTCCTGCGGCGTTCTTGTATATACATGATAAGCACATATGATGCCAGAATGATCTATTTATTTTTTATTCATTAAAAACAATGTATTAATTTATTTTTCATTTGTTTTCCTACTGAGGAATGAGAGTGGAGTGCGGCTTTTCGCCTTTTGTTGGTGCAGTTAAGCCATGCTTTGAACGATTTTGGTGCAAAAAGAAAGGAGGTTTTGCAGACTGAAGCCCTGATTATGCAGGGGGTAATCAGCCCTTAATAGCTAAAATCGGCTTTTTTTGTTTCACTGTGGTTAAGTAATTTGTTGTTTTTACTTTGTTTTGTCATTTTTAGCGGTTGTTGGGATTGCGATATGGCACATGGCTTGCAAGTTGTACATACAAGAATATACATAATCTGTTTTGCACTGCCGTTTTAACCTGTACGGCAGGATGATGACCATAAGGCGTGACGATGATTACTTTCAACAATGTGACCAAGCATTACGACGACGGCACCGTTGTCGTGGATGGCCTGAATCTGGTTGCGCCAGGCGGGAAAATTACCGTGCTGGTCGGGCCCTCCGGCTGCGGGAAAACCACCTCACTGCGCATGATCAACCGACTGGTGGAGCCATCCTCCGGCACCATTTTGCTCAATGGCGAGTCCACCGCACAGATGGACGTGGTGCAACTGCGTCGGCGGATTGGCTACGTTATCCAGAATGCGGGGTTATTCCCACATAAAAATATCATCGACAACATCGCGACCACCGCCATGCTCAATGGCGTGACAAAAAGTAAAGCCAGGAGTCGGGCAGCGGAACTGCTGGAAGTTGTGGGCTTAGCGCCGCAGCTGGCAAAACGCTACCCGTGGCAGCTTTCCGGCGGGCAGCAACAGCGCGTCGGGGTCGCCCGCGCGCTGGCGGCAGATCCCGAATTTATGCTGATGGATGAGCCCTTTAGCGCCGTTGACCCGGTGGTGCGTGAACAATTGCAGGAAGAGTTTTTGCGCATTCAGAAAGAGGTGAGCAAGACCATCATTATGGTCACTCACGATATTGATGAAGCAATGAAGCTCGGCGATCGGGTGGCGGTGCTCAAACCCGGCGGCAAACTGGCGCAATTGGCAACCCCTGCGGAACTGCTGAACGCCCCGCAGAGCGAATTTGTGGCCGATTTTATTGGCCGCGATCGTGGCTATCGCAAACTCAGTTTTCACAGCACCGGCGCGTTGCCCGCGCTGCATCCCGACCCCCTTGTTGAGATGGGAACCGACGTTGCTCAGGCGCGCAGCATCGCCAGCCAACCCTGGGTGCTGGTGACGCACAAGGGTAAAGCCTGCGGCTGGTTTGATACCCGCCAGCAGGTGGAAACCATTACCCCGGAAACCGTCAATCTTGGCGCAACTTTTTACCCCCAGGGCGGCACTTTGCGCCAGTTGCTGGACTCAGCCCTGAGCTCACCCTGCCATCGCGCCGTGGTGATTGACGAGCAGCTTGCCCCTCTGGGAACGCTGGCGCTGGAAAACGTGCTGGATGCCTGCAAGTCAATGTCTGCGGAGGCGCTATGAGATTTGACTGGCTGTGGGCGCAGAGCGACAAGATTTTCAGCCTGTTGCTGTGGCATTGCTATCTGTCAATTACGCCGATTGTTATCGGCCTGCTGCTTGCCATTCCTGCAGGCTGGGCGGTCTACAGTATGCCGAAAGCTAAAGGCGTCATTCTGAATCTGTTCGGATTGCTGTACACCATCCCGTCGCTGGCGCTGTTTGTGCTGCTGCCGCCGCTGTTAAACACCCGGATCCTCGACCCGATAAACGTGGTGGTGGCGCTGACCATTTACAGCTTCGCGCTGCTGGTGCGCACCGTCTGCGACGGGCTGGATTCGGTCTCCGCCGATACCCGCCAGTCAGCCTTCGCGCTGGGCTATAAACCGGTGCAGCAATTTTTTCAGGTAGAGCTGCCTCTGGCGGTGCCGGTTATCGGTTCTGGCCTGCGTGTGGCGGTGGTCTCTAACGTCAGTATTGTCTCGGTCGCCGCGCTGATTGGCGCCCCACAGCTCGGCTCGTTGTTTACTCAGGGTTTTCAGTTGCAGTTCCTTACCCCAATCATCGCCGGGATTGTGCTCTGTATTGCGCTGGCGTTTGTTCTGGATTGTCTGGTGGTCGCCATCACCCGTGCGTTAAGCCGCTGGCAGCCGAAAAGGGGATAACTTATGTCTGAATGGTTTTTTGATCTCAGCCACTGGTATGGCGATGACGGCATTGTGCCTCTGCTGTTGCAGCATATGGCCTATAGCGCAGTGGCGCTGGCTATCGCCATTGCCATTGCTTTTCCGGTGGGGTGTTACACCGGGCATACCGGTAAAGGCGAAGCCTTGCTGATAGGGACGACCAACGCCCTGCGCTCACTGCCTTCCTTTGGGCTGATCATTTTGCTGGTGATCCTGCTGGCGGGCTATTTCGAATCGGATATGGCCTTTGTGCTGCCGTGCATCATTGTGCTGGTGGTGCTGGCGCTGCCGCCGGTAGCCCTTGGCGTCCATGCGGGGATCCGCTCGCTGGATCCCAATGTTTATGACGCCGCCAGAGGCATTGGCCTCACGCCGTTACAGGTGTTGATGCAGGTGGAATTGCCCTGCGCCATGCCGCTTATCCTCTCCGGTATTCGTAGCGCGACTCTGCAAATTGTCTCCACGGCGACCATTGCGGCTTATGTGTCGCTGGGCGGCCTGGGACGCCTGATTATTGACGGCCGCGCGGCGAACGATTTTGCCCAGATGACCGCAGGTGCGGTGCTGGTCGCGCTGCTGGCGCTGATTATTGATGTCTTTTTCTCTCTCTGCGAGAAATTCGTGGTGTCAGCGGGGATTTCCCGACGCACCAAAAACCAGTGATGTTTCGCCCATTAATTACAGAAGGTTAATTCCATGAATATCAAGAAACGCTATTTGACGCTGTTCAGTGCCGCCATGCTGTCTGTTGCTTCTTCTGTCTGGGCGGCGGACGCCGGTCAGAAGGTGATCATCGGCTCGGCGGATTTCCCGGAAAACCAGCTGCTGGCGACGATTTACGCCGGTGCCCTGGAAGCGCAGAACATAGCGGTTGAGAAAAAACTCAATATCGGTAGCCGCGAAGTCTATATTCCGGCGCTGCTGGACGGCTCCATCAATGTGATCCCGGAGTACAGCGGGGCGCTGCTCAGCTATATGGACGCCAAAAATGAGGCCCACAGCTCTGAGGATGTTGCCAAAGCGCTGGCCAGCAAACTGCCGGAAAATGTCAAAATGCTCAACACCTCTACCGCGCAGAACAGCGACGTGCTGGCGGTAACGAAGAAAACCGCCGACAAGTACAAACTCAAAACCATTGATGATTTGAAAGCTGTCGCCGGTGAACTGGTGCTGGGCGGCCCGGCCGAGTGGAAAACCCGTCATGAAGGGGTTTCTGGTCTGCGTGAAGTGTATGGCCTCAATTTCAAAAGTTTTAAAGTGCTGGATGTGGCAGGGCCGCTGACCTTAACCGCGCTGAAAAATAACCAGATTCAGGTCGCCGATTTAACCTCCACCACCCCGGAAATCAAAAAAGACCACCTGGTGGCGCTGGAAGATCCGAAACACCTGTTTGCGGCGCAGAACATTGTGCCGATCGTTGCGACCAGCACGCTGAACCCGACCATCGAAAACACGCTCAATAAAATTTCAGCCCAGCTGACCACCGAAGATCTGATTGCCATGAACGAACAGCTCGCCGAATTTGCCAGCATCGATGATGTTGCCCATCAGTGGCTGGTGAAACACGGTCTGGGTAAGTAAGGACGGTTTAAGATGACGACTCACACCTTTTCTCCCACAGCGCCACTGCCCGCCGTTACGCTGGGCAGAGCAAAGACGACCATTGATGAGCTGGTACGGATTGCCGATGGCGCGCCGGTGATACTGGCGGACGACGCGCTGGCGCATATGGATAGCGTCAGCCGCTATATTCACAATGCCATAGCCGACGGGAAGGTCATTTACGGTCTGACCACCGGCGTGGGAGATCTGGTGACTGAGCGTCTTGGTGCCGACCAGATTGGCCTGATGCAGATGAATATGTTGCGCAGCCACGCCTGCGGCATGGGGCCGGATTTGTCAGTGCGGGAAGTGCGGGCGACGATGGCGGTCATGCTCAAATCGTTGTTGCAGGGCTACAGCGGCGTCAGCGCTGAACTGGCGCGCCATATGTGCCGGATGCTCAATCAGCAGGTGACGCCGTGGTCGCCTGCCAGCGGCTCCGTCGGCTATCTGATTGCCACCGCGCATATTGGCCTGTCGATGTTCGGCGAAGGGCAGTGCTGGTATCAGGGCCAGTTACTGCCTGCCGCTGACGCATTAAGACTTGCGGGCATTGAACCCCACCGGCCTGGCCCGCGTGAGGGCCATGCGCTGATAAGCGGCACCTATGAGATCACCGCGCTGGCCTGCCTGGCAATCCAGGATTTCGCTCAACTGTTGCCCGTTGCCGATATGGCCGGGGGAATGTGCCTGGAAGCGCTGCGGGGCAATACCCGTGGCTATGATGCCCGCCTGCATGCCCTGCGCCCGCACGACGGGCAGCAGGAGACGGCGCGTATTTTACGTTGCCTGCTTGAGGGCAGCGAGATCCTCGCCCACTACCGCGACCACCGGGTACAGGACGCGCTCAGCCTGCGCTGTATTCCGCAGATCCATGGCGCAGTGCGTGACCAACTGGCGCACTGCCAGCAGATTGTGACCACTGAACTGAATTCAGTTACCGATAACCCGGTGTTTTTAATCGAAGAAGACGAACTGGTGATCCTGCCTGGCGGTAATGGCCATGGCGCGCCGCTGGCGCTGGCGCTCGATGCGCTGGCGGTGGCTATCGCCCAGCTCAGCACCGCCTCGCAGGCGCGTTGCGACCGGATCACCAATGTCCACCTGAGTGGTTTGCCGGCGTTTCTGGTGGGTAAGGGCGGGGCAAACTCCGGCATGATGATCCCGCCATACGTGGCGGCGGCGCTGGCCGGGGATAACCGCAGTCTTGCGGCACCTGCCAGCGTACATACCGTCAGCACCTGCGCGGGGCAGGAGGACCATATCAGCATGGGCGTTTCCAGCGCGCGTAAGGCGATAAAAGCGGTGGACAATGCCGTCGATATTGTCGCCATCGAGTTACTGTGCGCCTGCCAGGCCATTGAATTTCACCGCCCGTTACGTGCCTCTGCTGGAACCGAATTAACCCTCGGCCTGGTACGCGAGCAGGTGGCATTTCGTGAAGCCGACACAGCGCTTTACCCGGATATGCATGCCATCCGCGATTTGATTGCGGGCGGAACGCTCAGCCGTCAGCTGTGTGCGTTGTTTGAGGAGAACGGTTATGAATAAGGCGTTACAGCCTCTGAGCGGCGTGCGGGTGCTTGATTTATCCCGCGTGCTGGCTGGCCCCTGGTGCGCCTCGCTGCTTAACGATCTTGGCGCAGAGGTTATCAAGATTGAAATGCCGGGCAGCGGCGATGATTCCCGCAGCTTTACGCCGCATATTGGCGGCGAGAGCAGTTATTTTATGCAGCTTAATCACGGCAAAAAAAGCGTCACTCTCGATCTGAAAAGCGAGCAGGGACTGGCCATTCTTAAAGAGCTGGTGGCCTGCTCGGATGTGCTGGTGGAAAACTTTCGCCCCGGGGTGACCGCGCGGCTGGGGATCGATTACCCGACGCTTGCGGCCATCAACCCACGGCTGGTGTATGCCAGCATCTCAGGTTTTGGTCAGCAGGGGCCGATGGCCCACAAAGCGGCCTATGACCACATTATCCAGGCCATCGGCGGCATTATGCAGGTCACCGGCCAGGCCGATGGCGAGCCGACCAGGGTAGGGGATGCCATTGGCGATGTGGTGGCCGGGCTGTACGGCAGCTGGGCGGTGCTGGCGGCGCTGTTGCAGCGTGGCATCAGCGGTAAAGGCCAGCATCTGGATGTCTCGATGCTTGATACCATGGTGACGCTGCAAATGGTCTCCTTAACCCAGTGGATCGGCGGATTGCCTGCCGCTGGTCGTCTGGGCAATGCCCATCCGATAAGCGCCCCGATGGACAGCTACCGGGCGCAGGACGGGCATATTGTGATTGCTGTTGCCAACGACAAACTCTTTCGCCAACTGGCCAGCGCCATGGAACAACCTGCTCTGGTGGAGGATCCCCGCTTCATTACCGATCCACAGCGGCTGGCAAACCAGCAGCAACTGCGCCAGCAGATCGAAAACTGGCTGGCGGATAAAACCGTCAGCGAGGCGCAGGCGGCGCTCGATCTCGCCGGTGTTCCGGCTTCAGCGGTGCTGCGGCTGGACGAGATCCTCGACAGTGATTACGCCCGCCAGCGGGAACTGGTCAAACAGATCCACCATCCGCAGGCCGGAATTATCCCGATTGTGCCCCAGCCGGTGAAAATGAGTGCCGCTAGCGCAGATCCGGCGCTGATGCCGCCTGCGCTGGGCGAGCACACCCACGCGGTACTGCGTGAGCTGCTGGGTATGGATGAAGAGACTCTGGCCCTGTTGCACACCCAGGGCGTGATTTAATCTGCGGAGAACAAGATGACTGTAATTAGCAATGTCGCGGTGATTGGCGCAGGGACCATGGGGGCGAGGATCGCCGCGGTCATGGCCCGCGCCGGTTTTAATGTCCGCCTGTGGTCCCGCTCGGCGCAGACGCTACACCAGGCGCAGGCTATTGTTGAATCTCTGGGCGTAAGCGCCAGCGTGCTCTACAGCAACGTGCTGGAAGAGTGCCTGGCAGGCGCGGATATGGTTTCCGAAAACGTGGCCGAAGAGATGGCGCTTAAGCAGAGTCTGCTGCAAAGCATCGAGCACCAGGTGGCTCCCCACTGCCTGCTGACCACCAATACCTCCAGCGTGTCGATTACCGGGCTTGCCTCAGCGCTGAAGGATCCAACCCGGCTGATTGGTATGCACTGGTTTAATCCGGCAGATACCATGCCGATGATTGAGATTGTGCGCAGCGAACAGACTGCTGAGGCCATCTGCCAGCAGGTGCGGGCGCTGTGTGAGCGGCTGGGTAAGGAGACCATTACCGTTAATCAGGACATCCCCGGCTTTATTATCAACCGCTTACAGTATGCGATGCTGCGCGAAGCGCTCTACCTGGTCAGTGCCGGGATAGGTTCGGTTGAGGATGTGGACCGCGCGGTACAACGCACCCTGGCCCCGCGCTGGGCGGCGATGGGACCGATGAAACTGATGGACTTCGCCGGGCTGGATACCGTCGAAAAAGTCGCCGGTATTCTGCTGCCCGCGCTGGATAACAGCAGCGTCCTGCCGCCGTGGCTGAAAGAGACCATTGCAGAGCGTAAGCTGGGGGTAAAAAGCGGCGAGGGTTTTTATCCCTGGCCTGGAGACAGCGCGTTGCAAGCTATGCAGCACCGCGATGCGATTGTGAAAAGCCTGACGGGCAGAGGAGAAGACGATGAGTGAGATCCTTTGCCAGATTGACGAATCGGTGGCCCTCATCACCTTAAATCGACCGCAGAAATATAACGCCCTGACCGCCGGGATGCTGGATGCGCTGCTGCATACGCTCAGGCAACTGGACGCGCAGCCTGAGGTGCGGGCCATTGTGCTGCTGGGTTGCCCACGCGCGTTCTCGGCGGGGGCCGATACCGGTACGCTGGCGCAGGCCTCGGCCACCGAGCTCTGGCGCAGCGGGTTTAGCGAAAAATGGGATCAGATCGCCACCATCGAAAAACCGCTTATCGCCGCGGTCTCCGGCTATGCACTCGGCGGCGGGCTGGAGCTGGCGCTGCTGTGCGATATCGTGATTGCGGATACCCGCGCACAGTTCGGCTTACCGGAAAGCCATATCGGGATTATTCCGGGGGCAGGCGGCACACAACGGCTGGTGCGGGCCGTCGGCAAATCGCTGGCGATGGAAATGCTGCTGGCAGGCAGGCGTCTGAGCGGCGAAGAGGCGCGTCAGGCGGGGCTTATCAGCCAGCTAACCGCGCCCGAAGCGCTGGAAGACAGTGCGCTAACGCTGGCAAAACAGATAGCCCGCGCAGCGCCTCTGGCGGCAATGATGATCAAAAAAGCGGTAGCGGCCAGTTTCGAAATGCCGCTCAGCGCCGGGGTAGCCTATGAGCGCGCACTCTCGGCGCTGATTGCCGATAGCGAGGATCGGGCAACGGGGCTGGCGGCGTTTAACAATAAGCAGACGCCGCGCTTTCAGGGGCGCTAGTTAAGCGCCGACGGGGTTGAGCGTCACCCAGGCAAAGCGATGTGCGGGGCTGTTGCGCACCACAACGCTTGCCTGCTCAGTGATCAACAGGCTGTCGTAATGCTGCAACTGATGGCGCCGGGCATTTAGCATGACCTCCAGGGCGCTTCCGGCATTAAACAACAGCCGCGTCCCTTGCGAAAACGCCCACTCTCCACCCTGCGCCCAGAGGACCGATGCCTGGGTGGTTGCCGCGTGATAAATAACATTGAAATCCAGCAGCGGGCCGCCGCTGATATCGCAGGAGACGTCGCTCTCGCCGTTAAAGTCGAAGGCCTGAAAGGGCGGGATCAGAGCACTTTGCTGGCCGTCGATGGTCAGGTACATGCCGTCGCCTTCCAGCACGCTGATACTGCGCAGATAGCCGGGAAAGCGGGAGAACGGACCGGCTTCGCGGATCGTGGCGAGGGAAATTCGCCAGTCATACTGCTCAGCGGCCGGGAAGCGGCGCACTTCCAGCGTGAAGCCCTGACCGTTTTTCCACGGCATGTTTGCATACTCGTCCTTGCGCAGATGTTCGATCATTTACGCATGCTCCCTTCCAGCCGGTAGCGCGGGCCTGGATAGACAAGGCGCACGCTGGTGACGATTTTCTTCTCCTGACGCCCGGTCCAGGTACGGCGATTCACCTGCAAACAGGGGGTATGTTCATCAATTTCCAGATACACGCATTCGTTGCGGGGAATATTCACCGCCTCAATGATATGTTCCCCTTCCACAATGGGCGCTATGGAAGAGAGGTAAGCATTGGGGGTGATACGGGTGAAATCCTGTTGCAGGTAATCCGGGACGATCAACGCATTGACCATCCGGTCTTCGAGCATCACCGGAACACCATTTTCGTAATGGCAAATCAGCGAATGAAACAGGCGGCTGCCCTTGGGCAGATTAAAGGCCAGCGACTGCTGCGCATCGGCCTGGAGCTGAGTGAGCTCCAGCACCCGCGCGTGGTGGCGATGGCCGCGACTGGCTATCTCATCGGCGATATTGTTAATTTCCAGCAGCGCTGACTGCCCGCGCACTTCAGCAACAAAGGTGCCGACGCCCTGCATACGCACCAGCAGACCTTCGGCGGTCAGTTCACGCAGGGCGCGGTTGATGGTCATGCGGCTGTAGCCAAACTGACTCACCAGCTCACTTTCAGAAGGCACTCTGAAATTCACCGGCCAGACACCACTATGGACATTGGTTTTGATCATGCTTTTGACCCTTTCATAAAAAGGGGCGGGCTGATCCAGATGTTCCTCACCTGCGGCTGCTTTATACACGTCGCTTTGCGCCATTACTTACTCCTCACCTGATGACCGTTAAAGTTTACTCTACGCTCAATTGGATGTATATATATAAACATGTATATACAATTGATCAGCATCAAAACGGAGTGGAACTATGGCGGTATATTTTGCGGCGAAAGCACTGCTGCCGCAGGGCTGGGCGAACAATGTAACGGTGAGTGTCTCTGCTCAGGGCATGATAACCGCGGTTGAAAGCGACACGCTGGCAGCTGACAACAGCATCCATATCAATGGCTTTCTGGTGCCGGGCATGCCCAATCTCCACTCCCACGCTTTTCAGCGCGCAATGGCCGGGCTGACCGAAGTGGTGGGCGATCCCGCTGACAGCTTCTGGACATGGCGGGATTTGATGTACCGGCTGGTGGATAAAATCACCCCACAGCAACTGGAAACCATCGCCACGTATTTGTATATCGAAATGCTTAAAGCCGGTTACACCTCGGTAGCCGAGTTTCACTATCTGCATCATGATCGGGGCGGCAAAGGTTACGCGAACCCCGCTGAACTGGCGCTGCGCATCTCGCAGGCGGCGAAAAGCGCCAGTATCGGTCTGACGCTGCTGCCGGTGCTCTATTCATACGCCGGTTTCGGCGCTCAGCCCGCCAGCGCAGGGCAGGGGCGTTTTATCAACGATACCGACAGCTATCTGGCGCTGTACGATGCGCTGAGCAGTGAGCTTGCCGGGGAACCGATGCAGCGCACCGGGCTGTGCTTCCACTCGTTGCGTGCCGTTACGCTGGAACAAATGCAGCGGGTGCAGGAGGCTTTCCCTCAACCGCAGCCGGTGCATATACATATTGCCGAGCAGCAAAAAGAGGTGGCTGATTGTCTTGCCTGGTCGGGTCTGCGCCCGGTGGAGTGGCTGTATCGCCATATGCCAGTCGATGCGCAGTGGTGTCTGATCCACGCAACGCACCTCACTGCGGATGAGACCCGCCAGATTGCCGCCTCGGGCGCGGTGGCGGGATTATGCCTGACCACCGAAGCCAACCTGGGAGACGGTATTTTCCCGGGAGCGGAGTATTTATCGCAGCAGGGGAACTGGGGGATTGGCTCAGACAGCCATATCAGCGTCAGCGTCAGCGAGGATCTGCGCTGGTTCGAATACGGCCAGCGCCTGAACCATCGCCGCCGTAATTTGCTGCATCTGCCTGCGCAGCCCTATATCGGCAATGTGCTTTATCAGGGCGCTTTGCAGGGTGGGCGGATGGCGCTCGGCCAGCCTGTCGGGCAGATTGCCGCAGGTGCCCGGGCCGATATGCTGGTGCTCGATGGCCGGGATCCCTTCCTTGCTACTGCTGATGACAATGAACGCCTGAACCGCTGGATTTTTGCCTGTGCGGCGAACCCCATCAAGGATGTGATGACCGGCGGGCGCTGGGTGATTGAAGACGGGCAACATCAGCTTGATGAGAAAACGACCCGTGATTTTATTACGGTGATGCAGCAACTGAGGGCGTAAGCCCTCTGTTTTGTCTGACGACCAGATAGCAACCCAACCTTAGCTTGCCAGCGTATTTTGCTTATCGCGAAAAGCGTTATGCAGCAATCGCCACAGATGATGCGCGGCAGGGGTAAAACGGCGGTCAGAGTTGCGCAGCAGGTGGCATTGCGTGCTGCGGGCGATGGGGTGGGCCAGCGGGACGGCCACCAGCTCATTCTGCGCTATCGCCTCTCTGGCGGCATTTTCGGTCATAAACGAGATGCCCAGTCCGGCCTGGCTCAGGCTGATGGCGGTAGAGAACAGGTTGCAGCGATAGGCCGGGTGAAACTGAAGATCCTCACTCTTGAACATGGCGTTCATATGCCGTTGCAGGCCGAAGTTTTCGGTGAAGGCAATCAGACGATGGTCGAGCAGGGCGGGGATCGTCACCGAGGACTCACCGGCGATGGGATGCTGTGGCGACACAATCGCGCAAATCGGCCCCCACTGGAAGCTGTGCCGTTTGAGTTCCGGATTGCCTATCGGGCCAAAGGCCAGCGCCATATCGGTGGCGCCATCGGCGATGGTATTGAGCATTTCCTGCATATTACAGACGGTAATATCGACAAACACGTTCGGATAAGACTGGGCAAAGTTACACATCACTTCATCGATAAAGGTGTTTACCAGCCCGCCGCCGATACCGACCGACACGCTACCGCCACGCATATGGCGTAAATCTTTCAGGTGATTTTCCAACTTTTCCCGCCGCTGGCGGCTTTCAAAGTAATCCTGAGCCAGCAGTTGCCCTGCTTCTGTCAGTACCACCGTTCGCCCACGACGCTCCAGCAGAGGGAGCTGTAATGCTCGTTCCAGCTGGGCTATCTGGCGGCTGATCACCGACGGATTAATGCCCAGCATATCTGCCGCCCGGCGGATCCCACCCTGAAGCCCCACTTCGTACAGGTAGCCTATTGGTTTGTCATGCAACATGCGCTATTTCCGTTACTGTTGACCTGACAGCAACAATAACACCCTTCAGCAGACATTTATCATCCTGGTTAGTTATAGATAATCAAAGTTGTCGGCCAAATCATCCACGCGGTAATAATTAAGTCCGGTAAACCCCCGGCTTTGCCGGGGGACTCCGAAAGGTTTGACCTTTAAGTCAGTCGCGCGAATC
>NZ_CBFFRJ010000064.1:0-27728 GCF_965644225.1 Phytobacter sp. V91
AAAATATCGCGATCGCGACCTGCGGTCGCTACAAAAACAAAACCCCACGAAAAACGTGGGGTTCGTCAGCAATCTGAAGCCAGCTTACGCTGGCTTCTGACTTATTCACTATGCCTTATTTGGCGATCTGCGCGTGCATTTCCTGAACTGAAATCACTTTCTCAATCGCGTTGGCATTCAGAGCCATTGCAGTTGCGAAACCGCCGTTCAGGGTGGTGTCGTAATGCACTTTGTACTGCAGCGCGCTGCGGCGAATCAGCTTGGAATCTTCAATCGCCTGACGACCCGCCGTGGTGTTGATGATGTAGGTATATTCGCCATTCTTGATGCGGTCCTGAATGTGCGGACGACCTTCATGCACCTTATTCACCAGACGTGGATTGATACCCGCTTCGCCCAGCACAATCGCTGTACCGTGGGTCGCATCCAGCTCGAAACCAAACTTCAGCAGTTTTGCGGCCAGATCCACCACCCGCTCTTTATCGCCTTCACGCACGGAGAGCAGCGCACGGCCCTGTTTCTTCATGGTGGAGTTGCTGCCCAGTTGTGCTTTCGCAAAGGCTTCCGCGAAGGTGCGGCCCACGCCCATCACTTCACCGGTAGAACGCATTTCTGGCCCTAACAGCGGGTCAACGCCCGGGAATTTGTTGAACGGCAGTACCACTTCTTTCACTGAATAGTACGGCGGGATGATTTCTTTGGTTACGCCCTGCTGCGCCAGCGTCTGGCCTGCCATCACACGCGCGGCCACTTTCGCCAGCGGCACACCGGTGGCTTTAGAGACGAACGGCACGGTACGTGCGGCACGCGGGTTCACTTCAATCAGGTAAACTTCGTTGTTTTTCACCGCAAACTGGACGTTCATCAAACCGCGAACCTGCAGTTCGAAGGCCAGTTTCTGCACCTGCTCGCGCATCACATCCTGAATCTCTTTGCTCAGCGTGTAGGCTGGCAGAGAACAGGCGGAGTCGCCGGAGTGGACGCCCGCTTGCTCGATATGCTCCATGATGCCGCCAATGAGCACCATTTCGCCGTCGCAGATAGCATCAACGTCGACTTCAACCGCATCGTCAAGGAAGCGATCCAGCAGTACCGGCGCGTCGTTGGAGACGCTGACGGCAGTCTGGAAGTAACGACGCAGGTCGGTCTCGTCATAAACGATTTCCATCGCACGGCCACCCAGTACGTAGGATGGGCGCACCACCAGCGGATAACCAATTTCTTTCGCTTTTTCGACAGCCATTTCAATCGCTGTCACGGTGGCGTTGGCAGGCTGTTTCAGTTTCAGGCGGTCAACGGCCTGCTGGAAACGCTCACGGTCTTCAGCGCGGTCAATGGCATCCGGGCTGGTACCAATAACAGGGACGCCTGCGGCTTCCAGGGCACGCGCCAGCTTCAGCGGGGTCTGGCCGCCGTACTGGACGATAACGCCTTTCGGCTTCTCGATACGCACGATTTCCAGTACGTCCTCAAAGGTCACCGGCTCGAAGTACAGACGGTCGGAGGTGTCGTAGTCGGTGGAGACGGTTTCCGGGTTACAGTTGACCATAATGGTCTCGTAACCGTCTTCGCGCAGCGCCAGCGAGGCGTGTACGCAGCAATAGTCGAACTCGATACCCTGGCCGATACGGTTCGGGCCGCCGCCGAGAACCATGATTTTATCGCGGTCAACGGACGGGTTTGCTTCGCACTCATCTTCATAAGTGGAGTACATATAGGCGGTGTCGGTCGAGAACTCAGCGGCACAGGTATCGACACGCTTGTAGACCGGATGCAGGTCGAACTGGTCACGCAGTTTGCGGACTTCAGCTTCACGCACACCGGCCAGTTTTGCCAGACGCGCATCGGCAAAACCTTTACGCTTCAGCTGACGCAGGAAGTCGGCATCAAGGCCATTGATCCCCACTTCAGCGACTTTCTCTTCCAGGCGTACCAGCTCTTCAATCTGTACCAGGAACCAGCGGTCAATGTTGGTCAGGTTGAAGACGCCATCAACGGACAGGCCCGCACGGAACGCATCGGCGATATACCAGATACGCTCAGCGCCGGCATCTTTCAGTTCACGACGAATTTTGGTCAGCGCTTCCGGGTCATCCAGACTCACTTTCGGGTCAAAACCGGTGGCGCCCACTTCCAGACCGCGCAGGGCTTTCTGCAAGGATTCCTGCTGCGTGCGGCCAATCGCCATCACTTCACCGACAGATTTCATCTGAGTGGTCAGGCGGTCGTTAGCGCCGACGAATTTCTCGAAGTTAAAGCGCGGGATCTTGGTCACAACGTAGTCGATGGACGGCTCAAACGAGGCCGGAGTACGACCGCCGGTGATGTCGTTCATCAATTCGTCGAGGGTATAACCCACCGCCAGTTTGGCGGCAACTTTGGCAATCGGGAAGCCGGTTGCTTTTGACGCCAGCGCTGAGGAGCGGGAAACACGCGGGTTCATTTCGATAACGATCAGGCGACCGTTTTTCGGGTTGACCGAGAACTGCACGTTAGAGCCGCCGGTTTCAACGCCGATTTCACGCAGTACCGCCATCGAGGCGTTACGCATGATTTGATACTCTTTGTCGGTCAGGGTCTGTGCCGGAGCAACGGTAATGGAGTCACCGGTATGGATACCCATGGCGTCGAAGTTTTCGATGGAGCAGACGATGATGCAGTTGTCGTTCTTATCGCGAACCACTTCCATCTCATACTCTTTCCAGCCAATCAGCGACTCATCAATCAGCAGCTCTTTGGTCGGAGAGAGATCCAGACCACGTTCGCAAATCTCTTCAAACTCTTCGCGGTTGTATGCAATGCCGCCACCGGTGCCGCCCATAGTAAAGGAGGGACGAATAATGCACGGGTAACCAACGTCAGCGGCAACCGCCAGCGCTTCTTCCATAGTATGCGCGATGCCGGAGCGGGCAGTGTCGAGGCCGATTTTCTTCATCGCCACATCAAAACGACGGCGGTCTTCGGCTTTATCAATCGCATCGGCGGTAGCACCGATCATGGTGACGCCAAATTCTTCGAGTACGCCCTGACGTTCCAGTTCCAGCGCGCAGTTCAGCGCTGTCTGGCCGCCCATGGTCGGCAGAACCGCATCCGGACGCTCTTTTTCGATGATTTTGCGCACCACTTCCCAGTGGATCGGCTCAATATAGGTAGCATCCGCCATTTCCGGGTCGGTCATAATGGTCGCCGGGTTGGAGTTCACCAGAATGACGCGATAGCCCTCTTCACGCAGCGCTTTACACGCCTGCGCGCCGGAGTAGTCGAACTCACAAGCCTGGCCGATAACGATCGGACCAGCGCCAAGGATCAGGATGCTTTTTATGTCTGTACGTTTTGGCATGATTCTCTTCGCTCCTGATTATTTAGCGGTGTTGCGATATTGCTCGATTAATTCAATAAAGTGGTCAAACAGCGGCGCGGCATCGTGCGGTCCCGGGCTCGCTTCAGGGTGACCCTGGAAGCTGAATGCCGGTTTGTCCGTGCGGTGAATCCCCTGCAGGGTGCCGTCGAACAGGGATTTATGGGTCACGCGCAGCGTCGCGGGCATTGATGCCTCATCAACCGCAAAACCGTGGTTCTGGGCAGTGATCATCACGGTATTGTTATCGATATCTTTCACCGGGTGGTTGCCGCCGTGGTGACCAAACTTCATCTTCACGGTGTTCGCCCCACTCGCCAGCGCCAGCAACTGATGGCCCAGGCAGATACCGAAGACCGGAATGTCGGTCTCGAGGAAGGTTTCGATAGCGGCAATCGCGTAGTCGCACGGTGCCGGGTCGCCAGGTCCGTTGGACAGGAAAATCCCATCCGGATTCATCTTCAGGACTTCGTCTGCCGGGGTTTTCGCCGGAACAACCGTCAGGCGACAGCCTCTGTCGACGAGAATGCGCAGAATGTTACGTTTTGCGCCAAAGTCGTAGGCGACAACGTGGAACGGCAATTCGCTCTCTTTTTTGGCTTCCGGCAGCTCGCCTTCCAGCGTCCAGCTCCCCTGCGTCCAGCTGTAGGTTTCAGCGGTGGTCACTTCTTTCGCCAGATCCATCCCGTTCAGACCGGGGAAGGCTTTCGCTTTCTCCAGCGCCAGGGTTGCGTCCAGACTGTCACCGGCGATGATGCAGCCGTTTTGTGCACCTTTTTCACGCAGCAAACGGGTCAGCTTACGGGTATCGATATCGGCAATCGCCACAATGTTATGGCGCTTGAGGTAAGAAGAGAGATCTTCAGTATTGCGGTAGTTGCTGGCAATCAGCGGCAGGTCACGAATGATCAGGCCTTGCGCATGGACTTGAGAAGATTCTTCATCAGCAGCATTGGTGCCGACATTACCGATATGGGGATAAGTAAGAGTGACGATTTGGCGGGAATAGGAAGGATCAGTGAGGATTTCTTGATAACCGGTCATTGAAGTATTGAAAACGACTTCCCCAACCGCCGAACCTGTTGCCCCTATGGCCCGACCGTAAAACTGGGTTCCGTCTTCCAGAACCAATAGCGCTGACTTAATCAAAACACCCTCCAGAGAATATTCACTCACTTTATTTGCATATTAATTCAAATGTGACGCATGAATCAATGCAAATCTGCGTAGCCGCGAATTTTTTGCAAACGGCGGCATTCTGGAGACATGAAGGGTAAAAGTCAACTTATAGCGCATATTTTTCATGTCTTTTTGCGCCCCAGAAAAGAATAGCATGATTTAAAGGGTAAAAAGATCGGTTTACATACGTCAGGTAAACGCTTGCGTGGTGATAAAAATGATCACTGATGGGCAAGGAGAGGGAAAAGTGGACCAGATGGTCAAAATTTACATTTGGCAGCCAAATAAATGCAGGAAGTTATATATAAATATCGATTTAGAGATAAAAAACACCTGAAACAGATAAAATAAAAGGGCGATAAAATATCGCCCTTGCAATCAAAGCATTACGACTGCAATAACCACATCACGATGGGTAATAAACATCACAAATTGTTGAGATCAAGCACATCTCGCATATCAAAAAGACCATTGTTCTTTGATTTAAGCCACAAAGCGGAACGAACAGCGCCATTGGCAAAGGTCATCCGACTTGAAGCTTTATGACTGATCTCCACGCGTTCACCGATATCGGCAAACATCGCCGTATGTTCACCGATGATGTCACCCGCACGGACGGTGGCAAAACCAATGGTGCCTGGCACGCGTTCGCCGGTATAGCCTTCGCGGCTGTATACCGCACATTCTTTCAAATCTTTATCCAGCGCATGCGCAATAGCTTCTCCCATGGCCAGTGCCGTCCCCGAAGGTGCATCCACTTTGTGGCGATGGTGCGCTTCAACGATTTCGATATCGGTATAGCCACCCATTACTTTGGCGGCCTTTTCCAGCAGTTTGAGCATCACATTCACGCCCACGCTGAAATTCGCGGCAAACACAATGCCAATCTCTTTGGCGGCATCACTGATGGCCTGTTTACCCGCATCATCAAAACCGGTGGTGCCAATCACCATCCCTTTTTGATTTTTGCGGCAAAACGCCAGATGGGCCAGCGTGCCTTCCGGGCGGGTAAAATCGATAAAGACATCAAAATCATCTTTTACCGCCTGTAAATCGCTGCTGACGATAACGCCCGTTTTGCCGACGCCGGCCAGCTCTCCCGCATCGCTTCCCAACAGAGAAGAACCTTCGCGCTCCAGCGCTGCACCCAGTGCCACGCCGTCCATTTGCAAAGTGGCCTGAATTAACTGGCGGCCCATACGGCCACCGGCCCCCGCGATAGCAACACGGATTTGTGCATCATGCATAGTTGTACTCTTTTGTTAATGAAATGCTGAAAATCGCTTCCAGAGTAACCAGCCCACGATGGGGCTGCCAGCCGAAAACGCCGATAATTAGAATTAAATGATAAACAGCATGGAGTATCAGTAAAAGGCATGAGTCGACTTTTGGGTGATCCTTAACGAAATCCGCAGGACTCTCTGACCACCAGCGCCGGAGGCAAAATTATCCGCTTTGGCGGTTCATCATTGCCCTGTATACGGCTATAAAGCAGCTCACCCGCTTTGCGGCCAATTTCCTTTGCCGCCACCGAAACCGTCGTCAGCGCAGGCTGAACCAGCGCAGCTTCATTGATGTCATCAAAGCCGATCAAAGCAAAATCCCGCCCCGTTTCGCGCCCGTTCTTACGCAGGGCCTGCATCACGCCCAGGGCGACAATATCCTGGTAACAGACGGCAGCGGTTATCTCCGGGTAGCGCATTAACAGCGCTTCGGCCACCCGCGCGCCATCGCTCTGGCTGGCCTGCGAGGTGACAATCCACTGTGGATTTACCGCAATGCCGCTCTCCAGCAGTTTGCTGGTAAAGCCGCCGAGACGCTGCGCCCGGGTACCGGAATTGAGGTTGCCGCCGATAAAAGCAATATTACGGTGTCCCAGTTTCAGCAGGTGAGTGGTCGCCATTTGCGTGCCGAGGAAGTTATCGGTCCCAACAAAGTCAAAGTCGGGATCGTCTTGCGGACGTACCACCATAATCACCGGGATATTGCGCCGCTTCAGCCCGTCAAAGAAAGATTGTGGCGTCTCGCGGGCGGCACAGAGCACCATACCGCAGGCGCTGTTGCGCATCAGGGAATCGACGAACTTCTGTTGCCGGTCGCCGGACTCTTCGCTGTTAGCCAGAAACAGCAGCAGATCGTGGCGCTCCATCTCGTGACTCAACCCGGCCGTCATTTCACTGTAAAAGGGGTTGGTGATGTCATGCAGTAGCAAACCTACCTGGTTACTGCTGCGGTTACGCAGGTTCGCCGCCGTCTGGTTGTAAACATACCCCGACTCATCCAGTGCTTTGAGCACCCTTTCCCGCGTTGCCTGGGAGATACGTCCTTTGTTGCGCAGCACCATCGATACCGTTGCGGTCGATACACCCGCCCGTTGCGCGACCTGCGCCAGCGTTAATGTCGTCATCATGCCTCCGGATTGCCTTTGCAGTCAGATTAATCGAATAACCTTTAAAGTGCACTTTTTCCTGAGAGGCGGTTCACGGAACCCTGCCGGAAACCTGACTTTATCGCCATATTGCCGGGTTAATCGCGTTAACCACTCTTTTAAAAAAAGGTTAATCGATTAATCTAAAAATACACAACGGAGGATACGATGACAGCTTACGATAAGTACCCGGAAGTTTCGGTTCAGGGCTATGACGATCACGCCTGGCAGGGCTGGGACGCGCTGGCGACGGCGCTTAACGCACACCTGCGCCAGCAGCCGAAAACGGTATTGGTGATTGACTGCTACCCAGGCGTTCGCCTCCAGGAACTGGAGCAGCATTTACTCCCGGCCCTTGGTGCAAAGCAGATCGTTAATGTTGAAGCCGCCCGTCAGGATGAGCAGGCGCTGCATCAATTGCTGGCGCGTAACCTGACGGACGATCGCGTGTTTGGCGTACTCTCCTGCCATCAGCTTGAAGAGTTTTTCGATGCGCAGAAACTGAGCGCGCTGCGTGAAAACGTGGCCCAGGCTGAGGGGCTTAGCGTGATTTACGGATCGGGCGCTGCGTTGGTTCATCCTGGAGATGTACTGGTGTACGCCGATCTGGCGCGCTGGGAGATCCAGCAGCGTATGCGCAGCAGCGAACTGGGCAACTGGGGCGTGGAGAATCAGAGCGAAGATATACTGCGCCGCTATAAGCGTGCCTTTTTTATCGAATGGCGCGTGTTCGACCGCCATAAAACGCCGCTGCTCAAACGCGCGGATTTCCTGCTGGATAGCAACCTGCAAAATGCCCCTGCTATGGTCAGCGGCGAGGCATTTCGCGCCGGTCTGGCGCACACCAGCCGACGCCCTTTTCGCGTGGTTCCCTTCTTCGATCCTGGCGTCTGGGGCGGACAGTGGATGAAGAAACGGTTCGATCTCGATCCCTCCGCGCCCAACTACGCATGGTGTTTTGACTGCGTGCCCGAGGAAAACAGCCTGCTGATGCGGTTTGGCAAGGTGCGGATCGAGATCCCTTCTCAGGATCTGGTGCTGCTGCAGCCCCACGCGCTACTGGGCGATAAAGTCCACGCCCGCTTTGGCGCAGAGTTTCCGATCCGCTTCGATTTTCTCGACACCATGGGCGGGCAGAATCTGAGCTTTCAGGTCCATCCGCTCACGGAATATATCCAGCAACACTTCGGCATGCATTACACCCAGGATGAGAGCTACTACATTCTGGATGCAGAACCGGGCGCAACCGTCTATCTGGGTACCAAAACGGGTATTCAACCGCAGGAGATGATCGACAATCTGGCCTGCGCGCAGCGCGGTGAGAGTCCTTTCGACGACCAACGCTTTGTGAACCAGTTCCCGGCGCGCAAACACGATCACTTCCTGATCCCGGCGGGGACGGTGCACTGCTCAGGATCCGGCACACTGGTGCTGGAAATTAGCGCCACGCCCTATATTTTCACCTTCAAACTGTGGGACTGGGGCCGCGTTGGGCTTGATGGTCTGCCGCGTCCGGTTCATCTGCAACACGGCAAAGACGTTATCGACTGGCAGCGGGATACCGCGTGGGTGGAAGAACATCTGGTCAATCATTTTGAACCCGTTAGCGCAGGCGATGGCTGGCAGGAAGAGCGCACAGGATTGCATGAGCGCGAGTTTATCGAAACCCGCCGCCACTGGTTCAACAAAGCGGTAACGCACCACACCCATGGCGGCGTTAATGTGCTTAACCTGGTCGAGGGCGCGCAGGCACGAGTCGACAGTCCGGACGGTGCATTTGAGCCTTTTATTGTCCATTATGCCGAGACTTTTATTATTCCGGCAGCGGTCGGTGAATATCGCATTGCACCTTACGGCGAGAGCGTCGGCCAGACGCTGGCCACCATGAAAGCCTGGGTGAGGGGGTAACCATGATCCACTTTATTATCGCAACCCATGGGCCGCTGGCAACGGCGTTTTTACAGAGCAGCCGTATGGTGTACGGCGAGCTGGAGAATGTTTACGCCGTCACCCTAAGCGAGGGCGACGGCATTGAAGGTTTTAAACGGGATTTTGCCGCCGTGCTTGAGCGCGCAAGCCAGGGCGCGGATGGCGTGCTGGTGCTCTGCGATATGCAAAGCGGTACGCCGTGGAATGTTGCCAGCCACTCTGCATTCACGCCGGATGCCCCCATACCTGTCGCCGTCATTGGCGGGGTGAATTTTCCGATGTTACTGCAAACGGATGACGTCGCAAGATTCAGCGATGTCAATGCCGCGGCGGCGCATCTGCTGGCGCTCACCGTACCGACGCTGGTGAAGGCCGTTCCGGTCACCACTGCGCAATCTGATGATTTTTAAGGAGTCTGCTATGAGTCTCTCTTTTGTACGTATCGACGATCGCGTTATCCATGGCCAGCTCGTTACCCGTTGGGCAAAAGAGTTGCCCTGTGACGGTATTATCGCTGTCGATGATGCTGTTGCCGCCGACGCCCTGCTCTCTTCCGTGATAAAGGGCGCGGTGTCGGATATCAAAGTGTGGCTGCTTGATACCGCAACGGCCATCGAAAAACTGCCGAAGGCGATCGCCAGCGAGAAGCGCTACTTCGTGATCGGCAAATCTCCCGTAACCCTGCAACACATCGAACAGGCGGGCATCAGCCTGCAAAACGCCAACGGAAAGATCAACGTCGGCCCGATGAGCGCCCGCACGGATACCGCCACCATCGGGCCTAATCAGTCGGTTAATGCTGAGGAGATCGCCGCCTTCGAGTGGCTAACGGCACAGGGCCACCGTATTGAATTTCGCCTGGTGCCGGACGCCAGCTGCTACAGCTGGATGGACGCCCGTCAGAAGCTGAAATAAGGAGCACATCATGTTAATTGAAGCCTCATTGATAGGGATTCTCTGCTACCTGGGCGCGTTAAGCAGCCCCTGGCTTTTCGGCCTGACCGGAGGCTGGTATCTGGTTAGCCGCCCGCTGGTCTCCGGCATGCTGGTTGGGCTGATCCTCGGCGATGTGAAAACCGGCATTATGATTGGCGTTGCGGTGCAGGCCGTTTATATCGCCATGGTCACCCCCGGCGGATCGATGCCAGCCGATCTGAACTTTGTGGCCTGGCCGGCGATTGCGCTGGGTATTCTCTCCGGCAAGGGGCCGGAAGTCGCGGTAGCGCTGGCGGCAACTATCGGTATCGCCGGCACCATCCTGTTCAACGCAATGATGGTGCTGAACTCCTTCTGGAACCACCGGGCGGATCGGGCTATCGATAGCGGCGATGAGCGTGGGATCTACCTTAACAGCGCCATTTTTCCGCAACTGACCAATTTTGCGCTGCGCTTTATACCGACCTTTATCGCCGTCTACTTCGGCGCGCAATACATTAGCTGCTTTATGGACAGCCTGCCAAAAGTGGTGCTTTCGACCATGAATGTCCTGGGCGGCATTCTGCCTGCGGTGGGTATTGCCATCCTGCTTAAACAGATCATCAAAAATTACACCATGCTGATCTACTTCCTGGTTGGGTTCGTCTGCATTGTCTTCCTGAAACTGAACATGGTGGCGCTGGTGATTGTCGGCTCGCTGCTGGCGCTTATCCATTACAACTACAAACCGGAAGCTCAGCCAGCGGTTCGCGCTGCGTCTGCCGCTGATGACGAGGATGAATTCTGATGGAAGAACGTAAGCTTGACCGCAAAGATCTGCGCCGCTGCTGGCGCGCATGGATGATGCATAACCTTTCATCCATGAGCTTTGAACGGCTGGAGTCTTTTGGCTTTTGCCTGAGCATGCTACCGGTGGCGCGTAAGCTCTATCCTGACCCGGCTGCACGCAAAGAAATGCTGCGCCGCCATGCCTCGTTCTACAATACCGAGCCGCAGATTGGCGCCATTGTTAACGGCATGGCGCTTGGTCTGGAAGAGAAGAAGGCCAACGGTGAAGCCATTGACGGCGAGACTATCAATACCCTGAAAGTGGGGCTGATGGGGCCGATCGCCGGGATAGGAGACTCAATGATCCCCGGTATGCTGATCCCCATTTTGCTCAGCATCGGGATGGCGCTGGCGGCGGGCGGCAGCCTGCTTGGCCCGCTGTTCTATACCGTCGCCTGGCTGGCAATCATTATTCCCGGCTCGTGGTTCCTGTTTCTTAAAGGCTATCAGATGGGCAGCGGTTCGGTGGAAATGCTGGTCAGCAGCCAATCCACCCGCCTGCGTGAGGCGCTGTCGCTGCTCGGCGTATTTGTGATGGGCGGCGTGGCGGCCAGCTATGTGAAGCTTGGCTCCGGGCTGGAGTTTGTCACCAAAGATGGCGTCAATATTCATGTTCAGCAGATGCTCGACGGTATCTTCCCGCAGTTGCTGCCGCTGATCGTGGTTCTGGGCACCTGGTATCTGATGGCAAAACGCGGCGTCTCTCCAGTGAAAGCGATGCTTATGCTGCTGGTACTGGCGGCGCTGGGTGTGGTGAGCGGCCTGTTCGTCGGTTAACCTACCGGATACAAAAGCGCAACCGGGGCCTGGGCCCCGGTTTTTTATGGGTGGAAATGATGCCACAGCGGGGCAACGCTGCCGGGCCGGGAAATGAACTGAAAGCGCGCCGGGTCGTCGATAAACTGCTGATAAATTGGCGCATCGGTAATGGCAAACTCCTCATACTGACGGGGAGTCACCACCTGCAGCCTGCCGGGCGCATAGTACGGATTATGCTGCCAGATAATATGCCGGTCCTGTACCAGCGGATACCACGCCAGCCCTTTGTGGGCACGCACCGCATCATACTCAAAACCGTATTCACGATCGCACCAGGCGCCAAACGTCAGCGGCGTTTGTGTTGAGGCGGAGATGGTCGCATGCCCCCAGCCAGGCGGTATCAGAACTTTATCTCCTGGCCCTGCGATCACCGCAAAGCAGCGTCCTGCGTCGCGGCACACATACTCCTGCATATAGATAATCGCCTTCCCCTGCCAGATTTCATACAGTTCCGGCGGCGACCAACCGCTGTGTTCACTGATACGATGAATATGCCCCTGGCTGCGCACCGGCTCATCGCCAAGCAGGCCTGCGGCGTAGGTGACCACGCCAAACAGCAACATCCGTTTGTTCAGCTCTTCGCGATCCTGCAGACGCGCAACATCCATGGCGATAGCGTAAACCTGCTCCGGCCCGTCGCAGTCAGGGTCACGCAGAGAAGCGCGGATTTGATCCAGCGTGCGGATTTCCGGCATCGGGCCGGTCACATCATCGCCATAGCTGAAACCGAGCGGTGTGGTATGGATAGTCATATCCAGCCCGAACTGATTAGCCATATCGCACCTCATTTACCGCCACACCGCCATCTTTAGCAAACAGACGCAGCGCAAATCCGTGTTTTAACGCCTGGTAATCATGCCCGGCAATCGCAGGCCATACAGCCAGAGCAGAAAGCGTCGTCTGCCCCGTGTTAATCAACCGATGTGCGGTATAAGCAGAAATGATATGCACCGACCCTGGCTGCACTTTTTCCAGCCGTGCCTGACCTTGCTCGGTCTGCAATAACAGCATGCCTTCGCCGCGCAGGCCAAAATAGACTTCGCCCTGCTCGCGGCGAGCGTGAAAATGACCACGGGTCATAAAGAATTCATGACCAATATGACCTGGGTACAGATGGGTAACGCCAACGTAGAGTTCTCCCTCCCCCTGGAGAGAATCAAGCATCTCGACCTGGTAAACAATGCGTGCAGGATCTTCTTTTTGCCAGGCATCGGAACTGGCAAATACCCCGGCAAGATCGGCGATAGTTGTGGATTTACAGCGTAAAGGACCATGAGAGAAGAAGCCACTGGCCCACGCCACCGCTGGCGGCGTGCTAAAAGGAATTGTCATGTTTATCTCCGGCCCGAGGAGAACAACACGACAATTCTAGCAGATTAATCGATTAACCGAACATAGAATTAACGCCCAATGGCTAAGGCGCGAGGCTGATGACCTCAGCCACCCATGCGCGAAAAGTCGCGACATCAATCTCCAGCGCCACCTGCGCATTGGCTGGTTTGCCAAGTTTACCTTCAATATCCACAACGGTAGTGCCCGCAGTCCAGGCGCCCTGGGTTTCCACTGCCACAAAACAGGGTTTCAGGGTAAAGAGAGAAGGACGGGCAAGCCAGGCAATGGCGCAAAGATCATGCATACGCAGTCCGGTCGTCATACTGCCGCTGCGATAGTGACTGAACAGCGCATGCAGCATTTTTCCCGTCTCATTAAGCCCGGGTAATGACGCCAGATATTCCGGCGTCAGAGTGGCATGGTTGGTCACATCCAGACCACACATCACAATCTCCAGCCCGCTGTTGAACACTCTGGCAGCCGCTTCCGGATCGATGGCGATATTAAATTCCGCATTGGGAGTGGAGTTCCCACGCCCGGCTGAACCGCCCATCATCACCAGTCGACGGATATTGAACTGGCACTCAGGGTAATGCGTCAGCAGTAGCGCAATATTGGTGAGCGGGCCGATGGTCACCAGAGTGACAGGCTCTGTAGAGGCCATCAGCAGATCGCGAATGGCTTCGAAAGCAGGTTTTGCCAGCGGCTGGCGCTGGTGCTCAACGAACTCATATCCTTCCATGCCGGACTCGCCGTGCACATTTGCCGCATCGCGAAGCGGACGCAGCAGCGGCGTGGCTGCTCCCTGGGCAACGGGGATATCCGCATTCCAGAAATGCAGCAATTGCAGGGCATTGCGGGTGGTTTTTTCCAGTGAAACATTGCCTGCAACCGTGGTCATCAGCTTCAGGTCAAGTTCCGGAGCAAAGAGTACCGCAGCAATGGCGGCGGCATCGTCAATACCGGGATCGGTGTCGAGAATAATCGGCAGGCGCATAAATCCTCCATAAAAAATGCCAGACATTAGTCTGGCATCTTCTCATATCTGTCGGGCGAAAAAGTTATTCAACTTCCCGAACATCGACCCGCAACTCTTTGGGCACTTCAAAAACGATATTCTCTTCACGGCCTTCCAGTGGAATAGCCTCACCGCCGCCCAGCTCCTGCAAGCGAGCAATAACATTCTGCACCAGAATATCCGGCGCGGATGCGCCAGCCGTGACGCCGACGCAGGCGATATCCTTGACCCAGGCTTCCTGGATATCCGAAGCATCATCAATCAGGTAAGCGGATTTACCCATCCGCTGCGCCAGTTCGGCAAGGCGGTTGGAGTTCGAGGAGTTTTTCGACCCGACAACCAGCACCACTTCAGCCCGTTCCGCTAACGCGCGCACCGCTTCCTGGCGGTTCGTCGTGGCGTAGCAAATATCATCTTTACGCGGGCCGACAATCTTTGGAAAGCGGCTACGCAGGGCATCAATGACATCCGAAGTGTCATCAACCGAGAGGGTGGTCTGGGTCATAAACGAGAGTTTGCCGACATCTTTGATGTCCAGCGTCGATACATCATCCGGCGACTCCACCAGATACATGCCGCCCTTCTCGTTGCTGTACTGGCCCATGGTGCCTTCCACTTCCGGATGCCCGGCATGACCAATCAGAATGGCTTCTTCACCACGACGACTGGCACGCGCGACTTCCATATGCACTTTCGTCACCAGCGGGCAAGTGGCGTCAAAAACCGTCAAATCGCGGCTTTTGGCTTCATTGCGCACGGCCTGGGAGACGCCATGCGCGGAGAAAATCAGAATAGCCCCATCAGGAACTTCACTGATTTGCTCGATAAAAATGGCCCCGCGTTCGCGCAGGCTGTCGACCACATAGCGGTTGTGCACCACTTCATGGCGGACATAAATAGGCGCACCGTATATTTCCAGTGCGTTTTCAACAATGCTGATAGCACGGTCCACCCCGGCGCAAAAGCCGCGCGGGTTAGCCAACAGGATCTGCATTCAACGCCTCCAGTGCCGGCTCGATCTCCAGCACTTCTACATCAAAATGAACGGTCTGGCCTGCCAGCGGATGGTTAAAGTCAACGGTAATAGAATCACCATTCACATCACGGATCACACCAGGCATTTCACTGCCATCCATGGAGGTAAAGAGCATAATCGCCCCGACTTCCGGCTCGCCTGCATCCATAAAATCACGGCGCGAGAAATACTGAATAAGGTCTGGGACAGGGGTGCCAAAAGCCGCATCAGGCTCAAGAGAAAAGGCTTTTTTCTCGCCCTCTTTCAGCCCCAGCAGGTGCTGCTCCAGACCTTCGGACAACGAACCGTCGCCAAGGCGAAACAGCGCCGGTTTACCATTATTGCGGGTTGACTCAGCGGTGGAGCCATCTTCGAGCTTGAGCGTGAAGTGAACCAGCACCGCGCTATTACTCTGTATGGATTTTGACATGCAGGTTTGCTCACTTGTTGTGCCGGGTACGTATCCGCGTACCCGGCCGACAAAACAGGTCGCCAGCGAGCTGGCTTTATGCTGTTTTTTTCTCTTTAGAAGGCAAAAAGCCTTCCAGCACGATCAGTGCTGCACCAATACAGATCGCGGTATCAGCAAGGTTAAAGGTAGCAAAGTGCCAGTCGCCGACATAGAAATCGATCATATCGACGACAAAACCGTGCCACAGGCGATCGAATAAATTACCCAATGCGCCCCCAATGATCAGGGCATAGGCAATATTGTTCAGCTTCTGCGTAGCCTTCGAGCGGTACATCATCACCGCCAGCACAACGCAGATACCGATGGCGATACCGGCAAAGAACCAGCGCTGCCAGCCACCGCTATCAGCAAGGAAGCTGAATGCCGCACCATAGTTACGCGCATAGTGCAGATTAAGCGACGGGAACAGCGGCACCGTATCCCCCAGAGCGAAGTTCTGGAGGATCAGGTACTTACTGCCAAGATCGATAATCAGCACGGCGACAACCAGCCACAGCCAGCGCAGGCCTGTCGAACAGACGGATTTACTCATCAGGCGAACTTACGTTTTTCGCCGTCACCGGCGACGTTGCTGACACAGCGTCCGCAGATATCTGCGTGTTCCGCCACCTTGCCGACATCCTGGGTGTAATGCCAGCAGCGCGGGCATTTGTCACCTTCGGCTTTGCTTAATGCGACTTTCAGGCCTTTGAGCAATTCGCTCTGTTGGGCATCTGTCGACGCATCCGCATAATCGGCAACTTTCGCCCCGGAGGTCAACAGGACAAATCGTAATTCATCCCCCAGCGCCGTCAGTCTGGCAGCCAGTTCCGGCGCAGCAAACAGGGTAACTGCCGCTTCCAGAGAACCACCCACTTTCTTATCGGCACGCGCCTGCTCAATCACCTTGTTCACTTCGCCACGCACTTTCAGCAGCTCGTCCCAGAAGGCATCATTCATGGTTTCGCTTTCAGCCAGACCAAACAGCCCCTGATACCACTCGCCGGTGAAGACATACTGCTCACGCTCGCCTGGCAGATAGCCCCAGATTTCATCGGCGGTGAAGGACATGATCGGCGCCATCCAGCGAACCAGCGCTTCTGCAATGTGGTACAGCGCAGTCTGGCAGCTACGACGCGCCACGCTGTCCGCTTTGGTGGTGTACTGACGGTCTTTAATGATGTCGAGCCAGAACGAGCCCATTTCGATGGAGCAGAAACGCATCAGGCGCTGCACCACTTCGTGGAAATCGTAAGACTCGTAGGCCTTCACGATATCGTCCTGTGCCGCCTGCGCGCAACCGACGGCCCAGCGGTCCAGGACCACCATCTCTTCCGGTTTCACCATATCCGTTGCCGGATCAAAACCGTTGAGGTTTGCCAGCAGGAAGCGTGCGGTGTTACGGATACGACGATAGCTGTCGGCCGCGCGTTTGAGGATTTCATCGGAGACCGCCATCTCGCCGGTGTAATCGGTGGATGCCACCCACAGACGCAGAATATCCGCGCCCAGTTTATTCATCACATCCTGCGGCGACACGGTATTGCCGATGGATTTGGACATTTTGCGGCCCTGACCATCAACGGTGAAACCGTGGGTCAGCACCTGGCGGTAAGGCGCTTTGCCTTTCATCGCCGTGGAGATCATCAGGGAGGACATAAACCAGCCGCGATGCTGGTCGGAACCTTCCAGATACATATCCGCTGCGTGACCGGCAAATTCCGGGCGCACATCGACAACCGAGGAGTGGGTTGAACCGGAGTCGAACCAGACGTCGAGCGTATCCGGCACTTTCTCATAGCTATCGGCATCAGCACCGAGGATGTCGCGCGCATCCAGATCCCACCAGGCCTGAATACCGTCAACCTCAACGCGTTTCGCTACCGCTTCCATCAGTTCAAGCGTATTCGGGTGCAGTTCCTGCGTCTCTTTATGCACAAACAGAGACATAGGTACGCCCCAGGTACGCTGACGGGAGATACACCAGTCCGGGCGGTTCGCCACCATGGATTCGATACGCGCCTGGCCCCAGTCCGGGATCCACTGCACGCCTTTGATCTCAGAAAGCGACTGCGCACGCAGGCCTTTCTGATCCATGCTGACAAACCACTGCGGCGTTGCACGGAAGATGATCGGCGACTTGTGACGCCAGCAGCAAGGATAGCTGTGCTGCATTTTTTCGACATGCAGCAGTACGCCTTTCTCACGCAGCAGGTTCACGATCAGATCGTTGGCTTTAAAGACATTTACGCCATCGAGGATCGGGTATGTGCCGGGCAGGTAAGCGCCGTCCGGGCCAACCGGATTGGCGATTTCCAGACCGTATTTCTGGCTGATGGTGTAGTCATCAGGACCGTGACCACCAGCGGTATGCACCGCGCCGGTACCGGCTTCCAGGGTAACGTGATCGCCGAGGATCGCCGGAACATCAAAGTCGAGGAACGGATGTTTGAAGCGCATCAGCTCAAGCTCTGCGCCTTTAACCGTACCCAGTACGCTGAATTCGCTGATGTTGGCACGTTTCAGAACGCTTTCCAGCAAATCTTTCGCCAGAATCACCGCTTTGCCATCAACCTGCACCAGCGCGTATTCAAACTCAGGCGCGAGGGAAATCGCGCGGTTAGCAGGCAGCGTCCACGGCGTGGTTGTCCAGATAACCAGCGCAATCGGGCCGCTAACGGAGGAAGCGCCAAATTTGGCTTTGACGGCATCCTGATCGACTGCTTCAAAGGCCACATCAATGGACGGAGAGGTTTTGTCGTAATACTCAACTTCCGCTTCCGCCAGTGCAGAACGGCAGTCTACGCACCAGTGCACCGGCTTGGCGCCTTTGTGCAGGTGGCCGTTGCCGATGATTTTACCCAGCGCGCGGATGATATTGGCTTCAGTTTTGAAGTCCATGGTCAGATACGGACGTGACCAGTCACCCAGAACCCCCAGGCGAATAAAGTCAGCGCGCTGGCCGTCAACCTGACCTGCGGCGTATTCGCGGCACTTAGCGCGGAACTCAGCGGCGGTAAATTTCTCACCCGGTTTACCGAATTCTTGTTCGACTTTCAGTTCGATGGGCAGACCGTGGCAATCCCAACCCGGAACGTAAGACGAGTCATATCCTGCGAGTCCTTTGGACTTCACAATAATGTCTTTCAGAATCTTGTTAACAGAGTGACCAATATGAATGCTGCCATTCGCATATGGAGGGCCATCATGCAGAATGAAGGTTTTTTTGCCTTTTTTGGCTGCACGAATGATGCCGTACAGGTCATCATCGGTCCAACGCGCCAGCATTCCCGGTTCGCGCTTGGCGAGATCGCCACGCATCGGGAACCCTGTTTCCGGCAAATTCAGGGTAGATTTATAGTCACTCATCAGATTCTCGGTTCCGTATTTATTACGTGTCAGGCAGTTAAGCCGGTTTTGATAGCCCAAAGAACTCGCGGGCCGTTGACTCATCACGTGCGATTTGCGCTTTCAGTTCATCCAGCGAGCCAAATCGCTGTTCGTTGCGTATCTTCTTACGCAGTATTACATCTATATGGCGACCATACAGGTCCATTGCAACATCCAGCAAATGGACTTCCAGTTGCTGGCGCACGCCAGCAACCGTCGGGCGTGTCCCTATATTGGCAACGCCTGGAAGTAATGTATCGCCTAAACCCATCACTTCTACCGCATAGACCCCTTTAACAGGGGAGACCTGACGACGCAGCGGTACATTCGCCGTCGGAAAACCTATCGTACGCCCCAGCGCATCGCCGTGGATAACGCGCCCGGAAATACTGAACGGATGGCCCAGCAAATCCGCGGCAAGCTGAAAATTATCATCAGCCAGCGCCTGGCGAACCGCGGTACTACTCACCCGCGCGCCATCGGTGCAAAATGTTTGCGTGCTGGTGACGTCGAAGCCATATTTTTGCCCGGCCGTCTGTAATAACAAGAAATCCCCCTGGCGACCAGCACCAAAGCGGAAATCATCGCCAACGGCAAGGAATTGCACGCCGAGCTTGTCGACCAGCAGGTCACTGACAAAGTTTTGCGCCGTTAGCGCCGCAAAACGGCGGTCAAAACGGACACACAGCACGTAATCCACACCGCATTCTGCCAGCAGGTGTAGCTTTTCACGCAAACGGGTCAGACGCGCGGGGGCCTTTTCACCCGCGAAAAGTTCAAGGGGTTGTGGTTCGAAAATCATCACCACAACCGGCAGACCACGCTGGCGGCCTTCTTCGCTAAGCCCTTGTAATAACGCCTGATGACCACGATGCACGCCATCGAAATTACCAATAGTCAGCACACACCTTTGCGGTGCCTTGCTGAGATTATGTATGCCTCGTATCAGCTTCATGTCCGGCTCAAAACAGTGAAAATCGTCGGATTATACCTTGTACTACGTGCAACGTTAACCGACGATTGCCAGAAGCCGCCAGAAAGGGGAAGGATTTCATTAAGCTGCCGCCTTCTGGTATGAAAAACTGGACGGGTTAGTGATTTTTATGGTGGAAAGGCTGTATTCGACGCCCGCAAGCTGGTAGAATCCTGCGCCATCACTACGTAACGAGCGTTGTCTATTAACGGCGCTTATTTGCACAAATCCATTGACAAAAGAAGACCGAAAGGGCATATTCCTCGGCCTTTGAATTGTCCATATAGATCATATTTGGGAGTTGGACCTTGGCTAATATCAAATCAGCTAAGAAGCGCGCCGTTCAGTCTGAAAAGGCTCGCAAACACAACGCAAGCCGTCGCTCTATGATGCGTACTTTCATCAAGAAAGTGTACGCTGCGATTGAAGCTGGCGACAAAGCTGCTGCACAGAAAGCATTTGACGAAATGCAACCGATCGTGGATCGCCAGGCCGCTAAAGGTCTGATCCACAAAAACAAAGCTTCTCGTCATAAAGCTAACCTGACTGCAC
This sequence comes from Phytobacter sp. V91, assembly GCF_965644225.1. Lineage (NCBI taxonomy): Bacteria > Pseudomonadati > Pseudomonadota > Gammaproteobacteria > Enterobacterales > Enterobacteriaceae > Phytobacter > Phytobacter sp. V91. Next base: position 20,209 of record NZ_CBFFRJ010000064.1, read on the forward strand.
AGATCAGCAAACTGGCTTAATCGCCTGCTTGTTGTGCTTTGTGAAAAGAACCCGCTTAATGCGGGTTTTTTTATATCTGCTATTTATCACTGATGCCGAATAAGGTCTGCAAAGCACTGATGCCTTCACGGGTGAACGTCACTTCCCGAAAGCCCGGCGTCCTGCGTATCCAGCCTTTTTGCTCAAAATGTACCAGCATCACGGCCCCCGCCTGCCCGCCAAGATGAGAGCGTCTTTCACTCCAGTCGAGACAGGCACAGCACCGTTTGCGCGTTGTTTTGCCAGACACCGGCATGCCGATGCGGCTAAAAAAAGCACTCCCTTCTTCCGTCAGCGCCGCGCCGTCTTCGCTTATCCACGCTTTTTCTCGTAGCGCGTCATAAATTTTAACCGCCAGTTCGCCCGCCAGATGATCGTAACAGGTACGTGCCCGCCTCAGGCTTAACGGCGTTCGGGTCTCAGGGGGCTGAACCCGTCGCCATGAAACGCCCATCATCAGTTCGATAAGCTGTGCGATATCCTGGCCTGCAAGACGGAAATAGCGATGGCGACCCTGAGTCAGGAAAGTGATGAGCTGGCTGGTAACCAGTTTGTTGAGATGAGCACTGGCGGTGGACGCCGAGATCCCTGCGACGGCGCTCAGTTCAGTGGCCGTCCATGCGCGCCCATCCATGAGCGCACACAGTATTTTTACCCGTGAAGGGTCGGACATGGCAGCGCCAATCGCCGCCACCGAAAGTTCGAGAGACTCGTCATCAGGACGTTGTTCAGGATGAGTGGCACTCACTGGCTGTTATCTCCCAGGCTTCGGTTGCCTCACGGGCAAGGTGCGGATTATCCGTCAGCAGAATAAGTTGATTCGCGTGGTCACTGTACTGTACCAGGATATTCACGCCACGTAACGCCAGGGCTGTAGCAATCTCACCAAGCTCCCCTGGCCGCTCCTGTTTGAGCTTACGGATCAACGGGCGTGCTACCCCGGCAACATTAAAGCCCACGGCCTCCAGCACGTCTTGCGCTCGCGGCCCCTCTTCGACAAGAAAATGCGCATGGGCCTGATGACCCACGCTAAATACGCCGCCACCTTCAAGACCAATCCCATTACTGCCCAGGGTTTTTCCCAGCCTTGCCAGCTCGCCGGGTTTATTCGTCAGAATAACGTGAATATCGTACATTGCCTTACTCCTGAGCCAGTGAAGAATATTCCCGCTCGAGTCGGGCGATACGGATTCGGTAGAAGGAAAATATCTCTTCCCGCCCTTCAACCTAGGCTGCACGGTGAAAGTGATTTTTCTTCCATTGTTGAATCGCCTCTTCATCACGCCACCAGGACAGCGAGAGTATTTTTCCAGCAGTGGTAAGGCTCTGAAAACGCTCGATGGAAATAAAGCCGTCAATATCACTCAGCAGCGGTTTGAGCTGCCCGGCCAGTTCAAGATAGCGCGCCTGCTTTTCAGCAACCGCATCCGCTTCAAAAAGTACAGCAATCATGGTTTATCACCTCGGTGTGTTAGTGGTGATAAATCTACCGAACTGAAAAAGGGATGCTTCGCTGGTCAACGAAGTGTGTCGGGAGTGTCAGAGGCCGCGAAAGAGTGGCGAATAGTCACGGTTACAGATACGTTGCACTGCCGGATGCTGGATCATACGTTCGGCAAAGATGGCATGGTACTCCTCCATCACATTCTCCACGCGCCCAAGCTCCACCATGCTGTTATCCGCATAAAAGTCCTGCGCATACAGCGTGGGGGCGACAAAAATGGCCTTGTGGGCCGCGCCAAAGGATTTCATCAGCGCCGCATCATCAAATTCGCCCAGGATCTCCACCTTGAGTCCCTGCGAGTTAAACCAGTTGAGTAGCTTGCGCCCGAGCATAGAGCGACGGCCAGGGATTAACAGTCGGCGCTCTTCCAGACAGGCCGGAAAGGGTTTATTCAGCGCCGGTTTCTGACACCAGAAGCTGACGCCACACTCGCCAATTTTCACCGAGAACAGTCCTTCCTGCTGAGTCGAATCTATCGGGCAGTCGGAGATAATCATGTCGAGCTTATGCTGACTCAACTGCTCCAGCAGCATTTCGTGAGTGGATTCAAAACAGCGGAGATGAATAGGCTCTCCCTCCTGAACGGCGGCATCCAGAATGCCGCTGACCAGGTTTTTCGACAGCGCATCCGCCACACCCACGTCAAAGAGCAGGTGTGACTCCTTGCGGTAGTTAACGATATCGAGCATTTCCTGGCTGAGGGTAAACATCTTGTCCGCATAGCGAAACACCAGCTCGCCCAGCTCTGTTGGTTCAAGCCCCCGTCCTTTACGCTTGAACAGCTTGCCCTGCAAACGCTCTTCCAGCAGTTTGATCTGCCCGGTGATGGTCTGTGGCGAGAGGTGGAGAGCTTCCGCCGCACCGACGACAGAGCCCTCCCGATGGACGTGCCAGAAATAATATAAGTGATTGTAATTAATATATGACATCGCCTGCCCCTCCTGTATGCCACTCTTGTTTAGCGCAGCGCTAACTTTGAACGTAACAGGCAATACCCCACCACCGCAGACGTGATCGAGCCGGTCAGGATACCCAGCTTACTCCAGGCAACCATATCTTCATGAGCATCGCCAAACGCCAGGGAAGAGATAAAAATCGACATGGTAAAGCCGATGCCGCACAGCACCCCAACCGCCATAATCTGTTTGAACTCCGCGCCCTGGGGCAACTTCGCCAGTTTCAGGCGTAACGCCAGCCAGCAAAACAGGGTGATACCCACCGGCTTACCGATAAACAGGCCCATAATGATCCCCAACGGCAGCACGCTGCCAAGACCGGCCAGCGACATGCCCTGTAATGAAACCCCGGCATTGGCGAAAGCAAACAACGGCAGGATAAGCCAGGTCACCCACGGATGAATGGCCGTCACCAGTTGGCGCGCCGGAGAAGTCCCTTTCTGTTCATCCAGCGGCACCAGGAAGCCGACAATTACGCCCGCAAGCGTCGCATGGATCCCGGATTTAAGCACTGCGGTCCACAACACCAGCCCGACGGCGATATAAAGACCAATACGGCGCACATTACAGATATTGAGCAACGCCAACAGCACTATCGACGCGGTAGCCACTCCGAGGGCCGTCTGGGAAATCTCGCTGGTATAAAACAGCGCAATAATGATTATCGCCCCCAGATCGTCGATGATCGCCAGCGCCATCAGGAAGATTTTCAGCGCCAGCGGCACCCGGTTCCCCAGCAGCGCCAGAACCCCCAGCGCAAATGCGATATCCGTAGCGGTCGGAATAGCCCAGCCATGACGCGCCAGCGGATCGTGGAAATTGAAAAGCAGATAGATCAGCGCTGGCGCAACCATACCGCCGAGGGCGGCAATCACCGGGAAGATGGCCTGTTGACGGGTCGCCAGCGAACCTTTGATCAACTCATATTTTACTTCCAGGCCAACCATCAGGAAAAACACAGCCATCAGCGCATCGTTTATCCATAACAGCATGTTTTTATTGATTTCCAGCGCACCAAACTGGATAACGACGGGCATATGCAAAAAAGCGGCATAGGCATCCTGAGTGGCGCCCAGATTAGCAGCCAGCATGGCCAGAACTGCCGCGATAATCAGAATGATCCCGCCAGAAACTTCACTATTAATAAAACGATAAAAAAGCTTCACTGTTATTCTCTCGTCGTCACAATTCCATAGTGGCGGGTATGTTACTCCTCACTACTCTTCGATAAAAACAGTTTATATCTGGCAATACACTCTGTTTTTCCGAATGATGAAAAATGAGCAAAAAAAGACCCGGTATCAACCGGGCCTGTTGGCTGGGTAAAAATTCCTTTAACGCGTCAGATCGTCAAAGAATTTTTTCACACCGTCGAAAAAGCTCTTCGAACGCGGGCTGTTATGTTCACCCGTCGGGCCGCCAAAACTTTCCTGGAGATCTTTGAGCAACTGTTTCTGCTTCTCGTTCAGACCAACCGGCGTTTCCACGACCACACGGCACAGCAGATCGCCCTGCGCACCGCCACGAACCGATTTCACCCCTTTACCGCGCATACGGAACAGCTTGCCGGTTTGGGTTTCGTGCGGCACTTTCAGCTTCACACGACCATCGAGGGTTGGCACTTCAATCTCGCCGCCAAGGGACGCCATCGCAAAGTTAATCGGTACTTCACAGTACAGGTTGTTGCCTTCGCGCTCGAAGATCGGGTGCTGTTTTACCTGAACCTGGACGTACAGATCGCCCGCCGGTGCGCCATGCTCACCCGCTTCACCTTCACCTGCCAGACGGATACGATCGCCGGTATCCACGCCTGCCGGGATCTTAACGGACAAGATTTTGTTCTTTTCAACGCGACCGTGACCGTGGCATTTGTTGCACGGATCTTTAATTAATGTCCCGCGACCCTGGCAATGTGGACAGGTCTGCTGAACAGCGAAGAAGCCCTGACGCATCTGCACCTGGCCCTGTCCATGACAGGTCGGACAGGTCTGCGGCTTGGTACCCGCTTTGGCACCGCTGCCGTGGCAGATATCGCACTCTTCCAGAGTTGGGATACGGATCTCTTTGCTGACGCCGCGTACCGCTTCTTCCAGCGACAGTTCCATGGTGTAACGTAGGTCAGCACCACGCGCTGCACGCTGACGACCACGGCCACCGCCAAAGATATCGCCGAATACGTCACCAAAGATATCGCTGAAATCAGCTCCGCCGCCGCCATAGCCGCCACCGCCGCCCATACCGCCTTGCTCAAACGCTGCGTGACCATACTGGTCGTAGGCTGCGCGTTTCTGAGCATCGGTAAGGATTTCGTAGGCTTCTTTGATCTCTTTAAATTTGGCTTCGGCCTCTTTATCACCCTGGTTACGGTCCGGGTGATATTTCATGGCCAGGCGCTTATACGCCTTTTTGATTTCACGCTCTTCCGCTGTTTTGGAAACGCCTAAAATCTCGTAATAGTCTTGTTTTGCCATTGTCGTTTTTCAGCCCCTTAACATGCGAGCACGGGCGTGGAGAGATCTCCTACGCCCGTGCTGATTACTTACCCTGCATCAGGGCGATTATTTTTTGTCTTTTACTTCTTCGAACTCAGCGTCAACAACATCGTCGTCTTTCGCGTTGTTCGCAGAAGCATCAGCACCACCAGCCTGCTGCTGGGCATGCTGCTGCTGAGCGATTTCCATCAGTTTCTGGGAAACCTGCGCCAGCGCCTGGATTTTCGCTTCGATATCGTCTTTATCTTCGCCTTTCAGAGACGCTTCCAGCGCGCTCAGTGCAGACTCGATAGCGGTTTTATCTTCAGCAGGCAGTTTGTCGCCAGCTTCTTCAACCTGCTTACGGGTGCTGTGCAGCAGATGGTCGCCCTGGTTACGGGTCTGAACCAGCTCTTCGAACTTACGGTCAGATTCTGCGTTCGCTTCTGCTTCGCGAACCATTTTCTGAATTTCTTCTTCGTTCAGACCAGAAGAAGCCTTGATGGTGATCTTCTGCTCTTTACCGCTGTTTTTGTCCTTCGCGGAAACGTGCAGGATACCGTCAGCATCGATATCGAAGGTCACTTCGATCTGCGGCATGCCGCGCGGCGCTGCGTTGATACCGTCCAGGTTGAACTGACCCAGAGACTTGTTATCACCCGCACGTTTACGTTCACCCTGAAGCACATGGATGGTTACCGCAGACTGGTTGTCTTCAGCGGTAGAGAACACCTGGCTGTGCTTGGTCGGGATGGTGGTGTTTTTGGTGATAAGCGCCGTCATCACACCGCCCATGGTTTCGATACCCAGAGACAGCGGGGTAACGTCCAGCAGCAGTACGTCTTTAACATCGCCGCTCAGCACGCCGCCCTGAACCGCAGCGCCGATGGCTACCGCTTCGTCCGGGTTAACGTCTTTACGCGGTTCTTTACCAAAGAACTCAGCAACTTTTTTCTGCACCATCGGCATACGGGTCTGACCGCCGACCAGGATAACGTCCTGCACGTCGGAAACAGACAGGCCAGCGTCCTGCAGAGCAACTTTCAGCGGCTCGATAGAACGGTTTACCAGGTCTTCAACCAGGCTTTCCAGTTTCGCGCGAGTCACTTTAATGTTCATGTGTTTCGGACCGGTCGCATCTGCGGTGATATACGGCAGGTTTACGTCGGTCTGCTGAGCGGAAGAAAGCTCGATTTTCGCTTTTTCTGCCGCTTCTTTCAGGCGCTGCATAGCCAGCGGGTCGTTACGCAGGTCAATGCCCTGATCTTTCTTAAATTCTTCAACGAGATAGTTGATCAGACGGCTGTCGAAGTCTTCGCCACCCAGGTGGGTATCACCGTTGGTTGCCAGTACTTCGAAGGTTTTTTCGCCATCAACTTCGTCGATTTCGATAATAGAGATATCGAAAGTACCGCCACCGAGGTCATAAACCGCGATAGTACGGTTACCGATCTCTTTGTCCAGGCCGTAAGCCAGAGCAGCAGCAGTCGGTTCGTTAATAATACGTTTGACTTCCAGACCGGCGATACGGCCAGCATCTTTGGTTGCCTGACGCTGAGCATCGTTGAAGTAAGCCGGTACGGTGATAACCGCTTCAGTTACCGCTTCACCGAGGTAATCTTCTGCCGTTTTCTTCATTTTTTTCAGCACTTCAGCAGAAATCTGCGGCGGCGCTGTTTTGGTGCCTTTCACATCCAGCCATGCATCGCCATTATCAGCAGCAACGATTTTGTACGGCATGATAGAAACGTCACGCTGAACTTCTTCATCCTGGAAGCGGCGGCCAATCAGGCGTTTGATCGCAAACAGGGTGTTTTGCGGGTTTGTCACTGCCTGACGTTTAGCCGGCTGACCAACCAGAGTTTCACCATCCTGGGTATAAGCAATGATAGAAGGCGTGGTGCGATCGCCTTCGGCGTTCTCAAGCACACGTGCAGTAGTGCCATCCATAATCGCTACACAAGAGTTGGTAGTACCCAGGTCGATACCAATAATTTTACCCATCTAAACGTCTCCACTAAAAATTCAGTCAACATGTGGTTGTGAACCTGTAATAAGGGCGAATTGTGGAGTTTCAACGGCTCCCCTTCGCTTTTTTTCAGGCCCACACACTGCGGTTGACTACAAGATGGGGTCGTAACGGCGCTCATCAAGGGGGAAGGATTAAAAAATTTTTTACTTGATAAATCTTGAGCACAGATTGTACGTCCAGTCTTCAAGACTTAATTAATGCCTATAGATTGCCCCAACTGGTGATTGCGTATTTTCAGAGCAGATTGAAATCATCCACCAACGCCTAACATTCAGAAAAATGAGAATAGAATACAAAGCATTTACCAAACAAATAGTTACATAAAATGAAACAAATTTTCATTTTGATCACACATTCTCTGATGCAATAGTGTGGCCGTACTGTAGATAATTCAAACAACACTATAAACTAAAGAGGGATTTTTATGTCTAAAATCAGAGAATTAGGGAAGGTGCGATTTAATCGTCAGTTATGAGAACATAAGGCTTTCTTTGCCATAGATTTTTCACGATGCCCGC
>NZ_CBFFRJ010000065.1:0-27598 GCF_965644225.1 Phytobacter sp. V91
TGGGCGGCTCATGGTTTGTCGGCGCCTTTGAGGCGCTCACCCTAAAGCCTCCGGCTCTGCCGGAGGATACTTACTCCGACTTGTTTTTGAAGTGCCAGTAAATCGCGCCGCGTGTTACCCCCGCCGCCTGAGCAATATCAGCAAGGGAGGTTGAAGAGACGCCCTGTTGGGAAAAGAGGCGAATAGCCACATCAAGAATGTGCTGACGCGTTTCCAGAGCCTGTTGTTTGGGTTTTCGTGCCATATGTTGGTGAATTGACAGGAGTCAGATTTACATACATTTATGAATGTTTGTACCATAGCATGACGATAATATAAACGCAGCAATGGGTTTGGGATACGTGATCCATTGATCAATTTGAAATCGGACACTCGAGGTTTACATATGAACAAAAACAGAGGGTTTACGCCTCTGGCGGTCGTTCTGATGCTCTCAGGCAGCTTAGCGCTTACAGGATGTGACGAAAAATCTGCTCAGCAGGGAGCCGGGCAAATGCCGGAAGTGGGCGTGATCACGCTCAAAACTGAACCTCTACAGGTCACAACAGAACTTCCAGGCAGAACCAGTGCGTTCCGCGTTGCGGAAGTCCGTCCGCAGGTCAGTGGTATTATTTTAAAACGTAACTTCACCGAAGGCAGTGATATTGAAGCCGGTGTTTCGCTTTATCAGATTGATCCGGCCACTTACCAGGCCGCCTGGGAAAGTGCAAAAGGTGATTTAGCCAAAGCCCAGGCGGCGGCGAATATCGCGCAAATGACGGTTAACCGTTATCAGAAACTGCTGGGCACTAAATACATCAGCCAGCAGGATTACGATACGGCCCAGGCCGATGCGCAACAGGCTTCAGCGTCTGTTGTGGCAGCCAAAGCCGCAGTGGAAACCGCGCGTATTAACCTCGCGTACACCAAAGTCACGTCGCCAATCAGCGGTCGCATCGGTAAATCTTCCGTGACGGAAGGCGCTCTGGTGCAAACCGGCCAGACAACGGCGCTGTCCACCGTTCAGCAACTTGATCCGATCTATGTCGACGTTACCCAATCCAGCAACGATTACCTGCGTCTGAAACAGGAACTGGCAAACGGCACGCTGAAACAGGAAAACGGCAAAGCGAAAGTGGAGCTGGTAACCAACGACGGGACAAAGTATCCGCAAACCGGGACGCTGGAATTTTCTGACGTGACCGTTGATCAAACGACCGGCTCTATTACGCTGCGTGCTATTTTCCCGAACCCGGATATGACGCTGCTGCCAGGCCTGTTTGTTCGCGCGAAACTGGAAGAAGGCATTAACCCTCAGGCACTGCTGGTTCCGCAACAAGGGGTGACTCGTACTCCACGTGGCGAAGCAACAGCGATGGTTGTGGGTGAAGGCGATAAAGTAGAAGTTCGTCAGCTCACCGCTTCCCAGGCGATCGGTGACAAATGGCTGGTAACCAATGGCCTCAAAGCAGGCGATCGCGTCATTATCACGGGTTTGCAAAAAGTAAGGCCGGGCGCGCAGGTTAAAGCCCAGGAAGTGACGGCAGATAACAAAGAGCAAGCCCAGGCAGGTGAGCAGTCTCAGCCGTCTAAGTCTTAACTTAAACAGGAGCCGTTAAGACATGCCAAATTTCTTTATTGATCGCCCCATATTTGCGTGGGTGATCGCCATCATCATCATGCTGGCAGGGGGTCTTGCGATCCTGAAATTGCCCGTTGCGCAATATCCAACGATTGCGCCACCGGCAGTTCAGATTAGCGCGTCCTATCCAGGTGCTGATGCGAAAACGGTGCAGGACACCGTTACCCAGGTTATCGAACAGAATATGAACGGTATCGATGGCCTGCTGTATATGTCCTCCGCCAGTGATTCCTCTGGTACGGTGCAGATAACGATCACCTTTGATTCCGGTACTGATGCGGATATCGCGCAGGTTCAGGTGCAGAACAAACTGCAGCTGGCGATGCCGCTGTTACCGCAGGAAGTACAGCAACAGGGTGTAAGCGTTGAGAAGTCCTCCAGTAGCTTCCTGATGGTTGTCGGTATGATCAGCACCGATGGCTCCATGACCCAGGAAGATATTGCAGACTACGTCGGCGCTATCGTTAAAGACCCGGTCAGCCGTACAACAGGCGTGGGTGACGTGCAGCTGTTCGGTGCGCAGTATGCGATGCGTATCTGGATGGATCCGACCAAACTGAACAACTTCCAGCTGACGCCAGTGGACGTGATTGCGGCGATTAAAGCACAGAACGCCCAGGTCGCGGCAGGCCAGTTAGGCGGTACTCCGCCGGTGAAAGGCCAGCAGTTGAACGCCTCTATCATCGCGCAGACCCGTCTGACGTCGACCGAAGAGTTCGGCAAAATCATGCTGAAAGTGAATCAGGATGGTTCACAGGTTCGTCTGCGTGATGTGGCGAAGATTGAGCTGGGCGGCGAAAGCTATGACGTTATTGCCAGTTACAACGGTCAACCGGCATCTGGTCTGGGGATTAAACTTGCGACCGGTGCGAACGCCCTGGATACCGCTGCGGCAGTACGTAACACCATTGCCAAGCTGGAGCCGTTCTTCCCGCACGGTCTGAAAGTGGTTTACCCGTACGACACCACCCCGTTCGTTAAGATCTCCATCAACGAAGTGGTGAAAACCCTGGTTGAAGCGATCGTGCTGGTGTTCCTGGTCATGTACCTGTTCCTGCAGAATTTCCGTGCAACCCTGATTCCTACTATCGCGGTGCCGGTCGTCCTGTTGGGGACCTTCGCTATCCTCTCCATTTTTGGCTACTCGATAAACACCCTGACCATGTTTGGTATGGTGCTGGCGATAGGCCTGCTCGTCGATGACGCCATCGTGGTGGTGGAAAACGTCGAGCGTGTCATGATGGAAGAAGGTCTGCCGCCAAAAGAAGCCACGCGTAAATCAATGGGCCAGATTCAGGGCGCACTGGTGGGTATCGCGCTGGTGCTGTCAGCGGTATTTGTACCTATGGCCTTCTTCGGTGGTTCTACCGGTGCTATTTATCGCCAGTTCTCCATTACTATCGTTTCCGCGATGGTGCTGTCGGTTCTGGTGGCATTGATTCTGACCCCGGCGCTTTGCGCCACCATGCTTAAACCTATTGCTAAAGGCGATCACGGAGAAGGCAAGAAAGGCTTCTTCGGCTGGTTTAACCGCATGTTTGAAAAGAGTACCCACCACTACACCGACAGCGTAGGCAACATTCTGCGCAGTACCGGTCGTTATCTGGTGCTCTATATCCTGATCGTCGTCGGCATGGCATTCCTGTTTGTCCGTCTGCCAACCTCGTTCCTGCCAGATGAAGACCAGGGCGTTCTGTTAACCATGGCGCAACTGCCTGCAGGTGCAACCCAGGAACGTACGCAGAAAGTGCTTGATGAAGTGACGAAGTACTATCTGGATAACGAAAAAGACAACGTAAATTCCGTCTTTACCGTTAACGGCTTCGGCTTCTCAGGACGTGGTCAGAACACGGGTATCGCCTTCGTTTCGCTGAAAGACTGGTCAGAACGTCCGGGCGAAGAGAATAAAGTACCGGCTATCGCAGGTCGTGCAATGGGGCCATTCTCGCAGATTAAAGATGCGATGGTGTTTGCCTTTAACCTGCCGGCAATTGTTGAGTTAGGTACGGCAACCGGCTTCGACTTCCAGCTGATTGACCAGGCAAACCTGGGACATGAAAAACTGACTCAGGCGCGTAACCAGCTGTTTGGCGAAATCGCCCAACATCCGGATCTGCTGAGCCAGGTTCGTCCTAACGGTCTGGAAGATACACCGCAATTCAAGATCGATATCGATCAGGAAAAAGCGCAGGCGCTGGGTGTTTCCATCAGCGACATCAATACCACACTGGGCGCAGCCTGGGGCGGTAGCTATGTGAACGACTTTATCGACCGTGGTCGCGTGAAGAAAGTTTACCTGATGTCTGAAGCGAAATACCGCATGCTGCCAAACGATATTGGTAACTGGTATGTGCGTGGTTCTGATGGTCAGATGGTGCCGTTCTCCGCCTTCTCGACCACCCGTTGGGAATACGGTTCGCCGCGTCTTGAGCGTTACAACGGTCTGCCATCAATGGAACTTCTTGGCCAGGCCGCACCAGGTAAAAGTACCGGTGAAGCCATGGCGATGATGGAACAGCTGGCAGGCAAACTGCCAACGGGTATCGGTTATGACTGGACGGGGATGTCCTATCAGGAACGTCTCTCTGGTAACCAGGCGCCGGCGCTGTATGCCATCTCGCTGATTGTGGTGTTCCTGTGTCTGGCGGCATTGTACGAGAGCTGGTCGATTCCGTTCTCGGTTATGCTCGTCGTCCCACTGGGGGTTGTTGGCGCACTGCTTGCCGCCACCATGCGTGGTCTGGGCAATGACGTTTACTTCCAGGTAGGCCTGCTGACAACCATTGGCTTGTCGGCGAAGAACGCGATACTTATCGTCGAATTCGCCAAAGATCTAATGGATAAAGAAGGCAAAGGGTTGATTGAAGCGACGCTGGAAGCTGTACGTATGCGTCTGCGCCCTATCCTGATGACGTCTCTGGCGTTCATCCTCGGGGTTCTGCCGCTGGTTATCAGCTCTGGTGCAGGCAGTGGCGCACAAAACGCCGTCGGTACTGGCGTAATGGGCGGGATGATCACCGCAACCGTGCTGGCCATTTTCTTCGTTCCGGTGTTCTTTGTGGTGGTACGCCGCCGCTTTAGCCGCAGAACTGATGATCTGGAGCACAGCCATAAGGTTGAGCAACACTAAGTTGTACTAAAAAAAAGGCCGCGCAAGCGGCCTTTTTGTTATCTGCACGCCAACAAAATTAATACACTTATTGTCTGATTGTTTATTCTAATGATCATAAATAAGGCTTAGATTTATTGCGGCATTGTACGTACATTTTATATATCAAGTATTATTCCTAAATATCTGGTACAATCAGTTTAAGTAAGAATATTCTTAGGAATTTGTTACTCAGGATATTTAAAATAATCTTAAATACAGATTGCTCCTCGCTAACCTAATGAAGTTTAAGGATTATTGAAGCTCCCGTATCCTTAAACAAAATGCGCAGAGAGGCCGCGCAGAATCCGGGCCTTAGCAACCCCATGAGTAAAACGCAATAATTGTAATTTTTCGTAATAGCGCAATGAAATCTTTTTAAGACTGGCTTATAGTTAAATCAATGAGGAACGCCGCATTTGTCGCAGCTATCCTCAGAAGTCTCCATCCCGAGCAATGTTTGGTTAGTAAAAAAAATCGACTCAGAAGGGGATGCGTTATGGACGAATACTCGCCAAAAAGGCATGATATCGCGCAGCTTAAATTTCTCTGCGAAACGTTGTACCATGACTGCCTCGTGAATCTTGAAGAAAGCCATCATGGATGGGTCAACGATCCTACTTCAGCAAACAACTTGCAGTTAAATGAGTTGATTGAACATATAGCAACCTTCGCGCTTAATTATAAAATTAAGTATAATGAAGATAATAAGTTGATTGAGCAGATAGATGAATACCTGGACGATACGTTTATGTTGTTCAGTAGCTATGGCATCAATACACAAGACTTGCAGAAATGGCGCAAATCAGGCAACCGCTTGTTTCGCTGCTTCGTCAATGTGAGCAAGGTTAACCCTGTTAGCCACCCTTGTTAAAATATTACAACCAGAAAAGGTACATTTATGTCTGATAAGCCATTAACCAAAGTTGATTATTTGATGCGTCTGCGACGTTGTCAGACAATTGACACCCTGGAACGCGTTATTGAAAAAAATAAATACGAACTTCCTGATGACGAACTAACGGTGTTTTATTCAGCAGCCGATCACCGCCTTGCGGAACTGACGATGAATAAACTCTACGACAAAATCCCCTCCTCAGTGTGGAAATTTGTACGCTAGTCCACGACGCTGTTAATTATGGCTTCAGTTTTATCCTTCGTTTTCGCAGGTACGTGTCATCCTTACGAATGAAGAAAAATGATTTCCGGGCAAACCTGGCCTCATCATCAAAACTACGCCTGTAAAACTGAAGAAAGTGGTGTAACTGTTATCTTTTTTTGCGGCAAAACTGTTACTTTTTTCACACAATATGGCAACTTAAAATAGGTTATCCCCTGCATAACAGATAATCCGAAGGCGTCAGATGACAGAGATCCAGCGGCTGCTCAGTAAAACCATTGACGACATTAACCAGCGCGAAAAGCGTGATAATCGTCCACGATTTAGCATCAGTTTTATTCGCAAACATCCTGGGCTTTTTGTCGGTATGTATATCGCATGGCTGGCAACCCTTGCCGTTATGCTCCAGTCCGAAACCTTATCAGGCTCGGTATGGCTGCTGATTTTTTTGTTTGTCCTGTTAAACGCCTTTTTCTTTTTTGATGTTTATCCGCGCTACCGCTACGACGACATCGATGTGCTGGACTTTCGCGTTTGCTACAACGGCGAATGGTACAACACGCGTTTTGTCCCGCCGGAACTGATAAGCGATATTCTCGCCTCGCCAGGCGTGGATGTGGACAGCAAATCACAGTTGCAGAAAATGGTTGCCCGCAAAGGGGAATTATCGTTTTACGATGTCTTCACGCTTGCCCGTCCCGGTACTGTGCAATAAGACGACTGAGTGTGCGAACAGCCGTTGGAAACAGGCTGGCGGAAGTATTGCCATAGCCAATCACCAACCCGGCTGAATCTCGCGACGGCGTGAGATAGAAACGACTGAGCGCATGAGGCGCAAGGCTAAACCTGCGCGCCTCACGCACAATCGCCAGATCGTCAACGCCAGGCAGAGCGAGCGTCAAATGCAATCCGCCACCCCCGCCCAGGATCTGATAGGGTATTTCCACCTGCGTAAGTATGCTTTCCCGCAACTGTTCCTGCCGCCTGCGGTATAGCCGCCGCATCGCCGCCAGATGGCGCGCATAATGACCGTCTTCAATAAACTGCGCTAACGCCAGCTGTTCAGCGCGATGTCCACCTCGCAGCAGACTATTAATAACCGGAGCCGCCGCCTGCGCAAGCGCCGGAGGCATCACCATAAAGCCAATGCGCAGCGCGGGGAACAGCGTCTTACTGAAGGTGCCTAAATAGACCACCGGAGGGTTTGGCATCATCCCCAGCATCGCGGGAACAGGGTCGCCGGGATAACGAAACTCACTGTCATAATCATCTTCGATAATCCAGCTTCCGGCACGCCGGGCAGCGTCCAGCAACTGCAAGCGCCGGGCGGCGCTCATGATATAGCCCAGCGGATATTGATGTGACGGCGAGGTATAGATAATCCGCGGCAATGGCGCATCTTTCGGCAGCGTCATGCCTTCGCCGTCGAGCGCGATTCCGCTGACACGTAAACCTGCCGCCAGAAATGCGCTTTTTACGCCGTTATAGCCAGGCTCCTCAACCCAGGCGTTATCTCCAGGATCGCACAGCAGATGGATACACAGCATCAGGGCATCCTGAGCCCCTTCCGTGATAACAATCTGTTCCGCTTCACAGTGAATGCCGCGCGCCAACGCCAGATGGCGGGCAATCGCGGCACGCAAGCGCCCTTCTCCCGGCGAATCGCCATAGCCCAACAACTGGCTACCATTATCGCGCCAGATACGGTCCATCAGCCTGCGCCAGGTCGCCACCGGAAAGTAATTCACCGCAGGCAAGCCCGGGGTCAGAGCCAAAGCCGGGGCATGACGAATGGTTCCCTGCGGCAACCCTTGTACCCTGCTTGCCAGCGAGACAGGCGGCGTTTTATCTGCCACGGGCGCACTGGCAAGCATCAGCACGCGAGTGCCCTGCCGCTCACGCACGACAAAGCCTTCAATGGTGAGCTGCTCCAGCGCGGCATTAACCGTATTTCGCGAAATACCCAGCTCTTTGGCGAGCACACGCGATCCCGGCAACAGGCTTTAGGCCTTAAGCGTGCCGCTCAGAATGGCATCACGCAGCGTCAGGTAGATAACCCGCTGGCGGGTTAAGCCCGCACGTCCGAGAAGTGCCGGGCGCAGCAGCGCCTGGAGTGCATCGTCCGGAATGTTCATTGTTGCCTCCCTGGTGGTTCCATAAAAATATAGCCTGATGGCACTTCTTATGGAACCAGTGAACCCCTACGCTTGGCTGAAACCAACAAAGGAGACAACATGAGCCAACTGAATCAATACGGACAACCGGTGGGTGACGCCCTTACGGGCTGGCTGCCCCGCCCTTTTCCACAGCGCGTGATCCTTGAGGGCCAATATTGTCGTCTCGAACCCCTGCGGGTCGAGAGTGCCGCAGCGCTTTTTGCCGCTTACAGTCTGAACGGGGATGGAAGAAGCTGGACCTGGCTGTTGCGCGAACCGGATAACGACGTGGGATCCTTTACCGCATGGGTCGCCAGCGTCTGTGAATTGCAGGATCCCATTCATTTCGCCGTCATCGATAAACAGACGCAGTCGCCCGTTGGCACTCTGGCTTTGATGCGGATTGATGCAAAAAACGGCGTTATAGAAGTCGGGCATGTCCATTTTTCGCCGCTGCTGACTCGTACACCGGCCTCGACTGAAGCACAGTGGCTGTTGATGCGCTACGCCATGGAAACCCTGGGCTACCGTCGTTACGAGTGGAAATGCAACAGTCTGAACGAACCCTCACGGCGCGCCGCCCTGCGGTTAGGTTTTCAGTTTGAAGGGCGTTTTCGCCAGGCGCTGGTCATTAAAGGACACAATCGGGATACAGACTGGTTTTCGGTTATCGATAGTGACTGGCCGCAACTCGATAAGGCTTTAAGAAAATGGCTTGCCGCCGACAATTTCACTGCCGACGGCAAGCAACGGTATTCCCTGGAAAGCTTGCGCAATTAACGTTTTTTCTTTCTGCCCTGTACGGCTTTAAAGCGCGGGTTAGATTTGCAAATCACATACAGACGCCCCTTGCGCTTGACTATCTGGCAGTCAGGGTGGCGTTGTTTAGCGCTGCGTAAAGAGTTAAGTACCTGCATAATTTAGTCCCGTTTAGTGCCAATAAAACGACCGAAACGCTGCTGGAAGCGCGCAGCACTCCCCTCGTTGCCCACCACTTTCTGCTTACCGGTGTAATACGGATGTGATGCAGAAGAAACATCCAGCGTCACGTACGGCCAGGTTTTGCCATCAAGTTCAATTTCACGATCGGTTTTGATCGTCGAGCCAACTTTGAAGTACTCGTTCGCACTGGTGTCATGAAACACCACGGTGCGGTAGTACGGGTGAATATCGGGTTTCATCTCTTTCTCGCATGCATTGTTATAACATAACAAAAGTCTAGCGAATTTATTGTGCCATAGCAACACCTGCGCTTTAGCTGTTTTTCGCAAAAGCTACGAACCCTGCCCGGTCATAAATTAGAAAAGAAGGTTATTGGTTGAATTTTTTGGCTTAGGGCAAGCTGCACCTAAACCACATGTGAGGAAAGCATCATGATGCGCTGCTGTTGTGCCGAACCCCGGACTCTAAAAAGAACTGACACCTGCGACCCTTTATTCGGAGTACACAATGAACGCCACCACATTACCTGTCCTCAACCTCTCAAGGTACTTCAATCCCGCTCAGCGGGATGACTTTCTCGAAGAGCTGCGCAGCGCCGCACGCGATATTGGTTTCTTCTATCTCACCCATCATGGTGTCAACGCTGACCTTCAGCACGCCGTTCAACAGGAAGCCCGACGCTTTTTTGCCTTAAATGATGAGCAAAAGCAGCAAGTGGCGATGATCCACTCCCCGCATTTTCGTGGCTACAACCGCGCGGCATCCGAGCTGACCAGAGGAAAACCCGACTGGCGTGAACAATTTGATATTGGCGCGGAGCGCCCGGCGCTTCTGGTGAGCGACAACGATCCGCGCTGGCGTCGATTGCAGGGGCCCAATCTGTGGCCGCAGGAACAGCCAACGCTTAAGAGCACGCTGCTTGAGTGGCAAAAATCGATGACCGAAATGGCCACCGTACTGCTACGTGCCTTTGCGCAAGCGCTGAATTTACCTGCCGATGCCTTTGATGCGCTGTACGGCGATAAACCCAATGAGCATATCAAACTGATTCGTTATCCCGGCCAGCAGAGCAACGAAAGCTCCCAGGGCGTGGGGGCGCATAAAGATTCCGGCTTCCTGAGCTTCCTGTTGCAGGATGAACAAAAAGGATTGCAGGTCGAGATTTCACCGGACAACTGGATTGATGCCACCCCGCTGCCCGGCAGCTTTGTGGTCAATATCGGTGAATTGCTGGAGCTGGCAACCAATGGCTACCTGCGGGCCACGGTACACCGTGTGGTCTCCCCGCCCGCCGGACGAGATCGCCTGTCTGTCGCCTTTTTCCTCGGCGCGCAACTGGATGCAGTCGTGCCGGTATTTGCCCTGCCTGAAGCACTGGCGCGCGATGCGCAGGGCCCGGAAAGCGATCCGCACAATCCACTGTTACGCGACGTGGGCTGGAACTATCTGAAGGGACGTTTACGTTCTCACCCGGATGTGGCTGAACGTTACTACCGCGATGTGCTGCGCGAACGCAGTGAACAATTGATCGTCTGACACCATAACAACATAAAGGAAACACATCATGAAAAATGCCGCGTTTAAACTGGCAGGGGTCGCATTATCTCTTTCTCTGGCATGGAGCTCTGCGCAAGCTGAAACACTGCGTATCGCCGCGGATCCTGTTCCGCACGCTGAGATCCTTAATTACGTTAAAAAACTGGATCCGAAACTGGATATTAAAATTGTTGAGCTTACCAGCGGCGCAAACGCCAATGAGCTGCTGGCAAGCGGCGACGTCGATGCCAACTACTTCCAGCATGTGCCTTACCTGAAAAGTCAGGAAAAGGCACTGGGTAAAAACTTTGCCGTCGCCGCCACGGTACATATTGAGCCATTGGGCATTTACTCGCACAAATACAAAGACTTTAAATCCGTGCCGGATGGCTCCACCGTTGCGGTGCCGAACAACGTCACTAACCTGAGCCGCGCGCTGTTCCTGCTGCAAAGTCAGGGCTTGATTAAACTCGATGCGAAGTTCACCGATCCGGCCAGCACCCTGGCAACGCCAAAAGATATTGTTGAAAACCCGAAGCATCTGAAAATTCTGGAAGTAGAGTCGCCACAGATCCCGCGTTCACTTGATGATGTTGCGCTGGCGGTCATTAATGGCAACTATGCCCTGGAAGCGGGCTTATCTCCGGCTAAAGATGCGCTGGGTCTGGAGAGTGCAGACCATAACCCGTACGCCAATATTCTGGTGACCAACCCGGCGCTTGCCAATGATCCACGAATCAAAGAACTGGCAAAAGACCTCACCTCTCCGCAGGTCGCCGAGTTTATTCGTAAAACGTACAACGGCTCAGTGATCCCGGTCGCCCCGCAGTCATGATTGAGATTGACGGGCTGAGCAAACGCTATGCCGGAACAGGCCGACCGGCGCTCAACAACGTATCGCTGAGCATTCCCAAAGGGGCTATTTATGGCATCCTCGGGCGTAGCGGTGCGGGGAAAAGCACCCTGATCCGCTGTCTCAACCTGCTGGAGCGGCCCACTACGGGCCGCATCATCATCAACGGTCACGACATCACTCAGCTCGACAAAGCCGGGCTTCGCGAACACCGCCTGCGTACCGGGATGATTTTCCAGCATTTTAACCTGCTGCATGCGCGTACGGTGGCAGATAACGTCGCCGTCCCGCTGGAAATCGCCGGGACCCCAAAAGCACTGCGTCGGGAGCGCGTGGAAGAGTTGCTGTGGCTGGTCGGGCTGAGCGATAAAGCCCAGGCTTTTCCCTCGCAGCTCTCCGGCGGGCAGAAACAGCGTGTCGGTATCGCCAGAGCGCTGGCAGCCCGCCCGGATGTATTGCTTTGCGATGAAGCCACCAGCGCGCTGGATCCGGAGACCACCGCATCCGTGCTTGCGCTGCTGGCGGATATCAACCAGAAGCTGAAATTGACGATCGTGCTTATCACCCATGAACTGGAAGTGGTGAAGACGCTTTGCGACCATGCCTCCTTGCTGGAAAACGGTGAAGTGATTGAGAGCGGAAAAATCGCCGATCTGCTGGTTGCGCCCTGGTCAAAATTACGCAGCGCACTGCTGCACGATCCGCAGGCGGAACGGGATTTCCTCGCCCGCCACGGTTTTAACGGGAGGCCTTTATGCGGGGTAGCATGAGTTGGGAAGATCTCTGGCCGTTACTGTTCGACGGCACGCTGGAGACCATGTATATGGTGGCGCTGGCCGCGCTTTTTACCGTACTTATCGGCCTGCCGCTGGGTGTGCTGCTGTTTATCTCCCGCCGCAACGGGCTGGTGCCGATGCCACGGCTCAATGCCCTGCTGGGGGCGGTGGTCAATTTCGGTCGGTCGTTGCCGTTTATCGTCCTGCTGATTGCGCTTATCCCGTTCACCCGCTTGCTTATCGGCACCACGCTTGGCAGTACCGCCGCCATCGTGCCCATTACCATCGGTGCTTTTCCCTTCTTCGCCCGCTTAACGGAAAGTGCGCTGGATGAAGTTGACTACGGACGCATCGAAGCCATTTTATCTATGGGCGGCAGCCCCTGGCATGTGATTGCCAAAGCGCTGCTGCCGGAAGCCCTGCCGACCTTACTGGCAGGGATAACGCTGACCGTGGTGATGTTGATTGGCTTCTCATCCATGGCCGGAGTCATTGGCGGCGGCGGGTTGGGCGATCTTGCTATCCGCTATGGTTACCAGCGTTTTAACGATCAGGTGATGCTGGGAACGGTGGTGATTTTGTTAATCATGGTGCAGGGCGTGCAAATGGCAGGCGACCATCTGGTGCGCCGCCTGGCGCACCGACGTTAAGACGTTATTCGGCCACCTCTTTGCTCACAAGCCAGGTGGTCAAAATAAATGACAGCGCCAGCGCCATCACCACGCCGGAGAGGGCGTAGATCAGATATGGGCCAATGTAGGCGGGCAGGCTAAAAATGCTCGACAGAATGTAGCCATACAGGCGAACGCCAAAGAAGGCGATAAACGCAGAGGCCAGGGAGCTTGCTACCGTCGCGGCAATAAAGGCCTTTTTATAGCGTGTCAGTACCCCAAACAGCGCCGGTTCCGTAATGCCCAACAGCGCGGAGATAGCCGCAGAAAGGGTAACGGTCTTATCCTGGCGGTTTTTGCTGAGCCGCCAGATGGCGAAGGTCGATCCGGCAATCGCCATATTGGCCATAAACATCATCGGCATCAGCATGTCGTATCCGCGCTCACTGAAGTTTTGCAAAGCAATTGGCGTCATTGCGTGATGCATTCCGGTCAGGATCGCCACCGGACGAATCGCGCCGACCACCAGCCCGGCAAAACTGGCCGAAATGCCAAACAAACCCTCGATAAACCACGCCAGCGCCTTACCAAGATAAATGCCAATCGGCCCAATAATCACCAGCGCCGCCAGTGCCCCCAGAAACAGCGTCAGGGTTGGCGTAAAGACGGTTTTCAACACCTCAGGCATGATCCTGTCGACCCAGCGGTGGATATAACTCAGTGCCAGGATGGAGAAAATGACCGGGATCACGCTGGAGGCATAGTTAAACACCGACACCGGCAGAGCGTTCAGTAGCCAGAAGGCGCTCACCGCCCCATCCTGGTGGGCCGCCAGGGCTTTCGCCGCATCAATCAGCGACGGGTACATTAAACAGGCAGCCACCGCTGCGGCCAGGTATTCGTTGGTTTTGAAAATTTTCGCTGCCGAAACGGCAAGGAAAAACGGCAGAAAGTAAAAAACACCGCTGGCGATCAAATCAATAATGACCACGGTATCGCTTTTTGCCGAGACGACCTTGAGGGCAATAAGTCCCGCCAGCAATCCTTTAATCATCCCGGCACCGGCGATTGCCGGCACTATCGGGCCAAAGACGCCGGAGACGGTATCCATAAACATCGATACCAGACTTTTGCCCCCTTTCGCCTGCGCAACAGATGGCGCTTTATTGCCCAGCACCGTCAGCATTTGCTCGTACCAGCTATTTACTTTTGGCCCGATAACAATCTGAAACTGATCGCTCTGCAACTGCGCACCCAGTACGCCAGGCAGTGCTTTAATGGCCCCTTGATCCACTTTATTGTCGTCAATCAGATCAAAGCGTAAGCGCGTCATGCAATGCCAGACATTGTTGATATTATCTTGTCCACCCACCAGTCGGATAATATTGTTGATGGCCTCTTGCGTTCCCATAAAAGCTCCTGCACGAATATCGTCGTTTTAATACTTGCCTCAAAGGGTAAAGAAAGAAAAACGCTAAAACAAACCAATAAATCATGAGCTACATCACAATTCGCCATACCAAAGAACATAAAACAGCCGACAACATAGAATTGGTATGGTTTTTAATTAAAAATAACAAAATAACTTACCAAAATATTTATCAAAAAAAGTGTTTACCTTTACTAAAAATTAAGCGGAAGATAATAACCATTCTGGCTTATCACATTGTTGTAAAGGAGTCTCCTGGTGACGCCAACCCTTATCCAAAATGTCGAATGTTTTATCACCCGTCCGGACAGACACAATCTGGTTGCCGTCCGTATCACAACCGATAAAGGCGTGACCGGCCACGGCTGCGCCACCTTTCAGCAGCGACCGCTGGCAGTGAAAACCCTGGTGGATGAGTATCTGAAGCCGTTGCTTATCGGGCGTGATGCCAACCATATTGAAGATCTGTGGCAGATGATGAACGTTAACGCATACTGGCGTAATGGCCCGGTGATGAATAACGCCATTTCCGGTGTCGATATGGCACTGTGGGATATCAAAGGTCAACTGGCTGGCATGCCACTCTACCAGCTGCTGGGTGGGCAATCGCGCACGGCTATCCCGGCCTACAGCCATGCCAGCGGCGAAACGCTTGAGGAACTTTTCACAAGCGTGGATCGTCTGCGCGAACAGGGCTATCGCCATATCCGCTGTCAGTTGGGTTTTTACGGCGGCACGCCTGAGCAACTCCACACTCCGCACAATCCAACGCCGGGCGCGTATTTCGACCAGCATGAGTATATGAGCAACACCATTGCCATGTTTAAAGCACTGCGTGAAAAGTACGGTTTTGGCCTGCACATTTTGCATGATGTTCATGAACGCCTGTTTCCGCAGCAGGCGGTGCACCTGGCAAAACAACTGGAAGCCTGGCAGCCCTATTTTCTCGAAGATATTTTACCACCCCAGCAGAGCGGCTGGTTTGAACAGGTGCGCCAGCACAGCAGCATTCCGCTGGCGATGGGGGAGTTATTTAATAATCCGGCAGAATGGCATGAATTGATTGTGAATCGCCGTATCGATTTTATCCGTTGCCATATTTCACAAATCGGTGGCATCACTCCGGCCCTGAAGCTTGCCGTATTGTGCCAGGCATTCGGCGTACGCCTCGCCTGGCATGGTCCTGGCGATATGACGCCCATTGGCGTGGCGGTGAATACCCATTTGAATATTCACCTGCACAATGCCGCCATTCAGGAGTACATTCCGCGCTCGTCAGCAACCGACGCGGTCTTCCCTGGCGCGCCGGTGGTCAAAGAAGGGTTTGTTTACCCGACGCAGACGCCGGGCATCGGAGTGACATTTAACGAAGAAGAAGGATTGCGCTATCCGGTGCTGTATCGCCCGCATGAGTGGACGCAGAGTCGTCTGCCGGATGGCACAATCCATACGCCTTAATTCAGGTCTCACCTTTGCGAAAGGCGAGGTTCTGGCGGTTGTGCGGGATAACATAAGTACAGCTATAATTGATGTCGATAATATCGCTGACTTCATACACCCGCCCGCCTTCGAGGATCCCGCGGTTACTGATGTGCATGGCCGGGCTGCCTTTTTTGCAGCCCAGCAGTGTCGCCTGCTCCCGGCCGACCAGCACCGCACGGTAGGTCGTCAGCATATGGGAAATCTGGTAGCCCTTTGTCAGCACATATTGCTGGAGCGAACTTTCAATTACCTGCTGATTTAAATCGGTAAACCCCTCTACCGGCATACGGGTAATTTCAATCTGCACCGCCTCTTCATCAACGAAACGCAGGCGGCAAAACTGCCAGATAAAGCTCTCATCACTCAGACCGAAGATCTGCTGTTCATCACGGTCGGGCCGCTTCTTGTGCAGGCTGACCATGCGAAAACGGATTTGATCGAAGCGCTTTTCAGTGATCGAGTTATAAACCAGTGGATTATTACGCGCCTGTTCGTTGATCCAGCACCCGGAACCCTGCACGATGCGCACGACGCCAATGCTGGCTAATTTCTCAATGGCCTGACGCACGGTAAAACGGGAGACGCCATATTCTTCAGCCAGTTGTCTTTCAGGGGGAAGTTTGCGCGGACCAGACTCAGTGAACTGGTAAATTTTGCTAAGGAGATCCTGGGTTACAAATTCTTTTTTCTTCATCCCGCAATTCCTGAAAGAAATCAATCATCGTCGCGTGTTATAACATTTATGGGTTTCAAAAATGCATGTTTCTCAGTATCGAACAGGGATTTTTGGTCATGACAAACCGACGATTGGTTAGCCTTGTTACAGGTGTACTCCTTTTCGCCGTTCTCTTGCCAGTGGCACTGAGCGTTTGGCTCTCCCATCGCCAGGCAGAAGAAACATTTATGAATGAGCTGGATACCTTTTCCAGGCTGGTGAAAATGCGCGCGGAGAAAGTGGTCAATCAGGGTAAAAATGCCCTGCGGCAGCTGGACCGCTTCGACGGCGTTCCCTGTAGCCCGCAACACTTGCTGGCGATGCGCCGGATTTCCTACACCTTTCGCTACGCGCAGGAGGTGATTTACCTTGAAGACAGCATGCCACAGTGCTCATCGCTGGAAATCGGCAGCGAGGCAACGGCGTTTCCCCCGCCGGAGATGGTGACCAGCGATGGATTTCGCGCCTGGCTCACCAACCACAACGACCTTGGTCTGACGCAGTATATGGTCGCAATCGGCACGGAACATCACATCATCATGACCGATCCGTTGTCGTTTATTGATGTGCTGTCATCCGGAGCCTGGCCTGTCAATGTCGCCCTTGTCGGTATCAAAAGTAAGCGGCTGATCACCAGCAATAGTCAGGCCCCAGGTATGGACGTGCTACAGCACATCTCGGCACAACATCCGGTTCAGATGCAGGCCAACAATGCGGCATGGAACATCATGCCGGTGCCGGAGATGGGGATTGCCATTATCACCTGGGCGTCACTCGCGCCGCTGGAGACCAGTTGGCTGCGGCTACTGATTATCTGGCTGCCCGTCGGGGTATTACTGAGCCTGGCTATCGCCCTTTTTTAATTCGTATTCTG
The DNA here is from genome assembly GCF_965644225.1 of Phytobacter sp. V91. Classification (NCBI taxonomy): domain Bacteria; kingdom Pseudomonadati; phylum Pseudomonadota; class Gammaproteobacteria; order Enterobacterales; family Enterobacteriaceae; genus Phytobacter; species Phytobacter sp. V91. The sequence goes on from NZ_CBFFRJ010000065.1 coordinate 17,264, forward strand.
CGTCGGCTGCAATCTCCCAGTTCCCGCCTGTTGGATGCCATCCGGGCCCGTGAGGTGGAGATGTTCTACCAGCCGATCGTCTCCCTCAGCGACGGTAAGATTGTGGGGGCGGAAGCACTGGTTCGTTGGCCGCAAAGCGACGGCAGTTTTCTCTCGCCGGACACCTTCATTCCGCTGGCTGAGCAAACAGGCCTGATGCCGCAACTGACAGCGCTTATCATTGAAAAAGTGTTTGAAGATATGGGCCCCTGGCTCAAGGCGCACCCGGAGCAGCATGTTTCCATCAATCTCGAACCCCCGGACTTACTGACTTCCATGGTGCCAAAGCACATCAGCCAGCTACTCGAGCAGTGGCAGCTTTCCTCATCGCAGATAGCTCTGGAGGTGACCGAACGCGGTTTTGCCGATCCGGCCACCAGCATGCCGACCATTTCCACGCTGCGCGCCGCCGGGCACGCTATCTATATCGACGATTTTGGCACCGGCTACTCAAGCCTGAGTTATCTACAGGATCTGGATGTCGATATTATCAAAATCGACAAATCTTTCGTCGATGCGCTGGAGTATAAAAATATGACCACCCATATCGTCGAAATAGCCAAAGCGCTAAAACTGGCGATGGTGGCGGAGGGCATCGAAACCGAAGGCCAACTGGCCTGGCTGTACCAGCATGGCGTGCAATATGGCCAGGGCTGGCTGTACAGCAAAGCGCTGGCAAAAGAGGCCTTTTTTAACTGGGCGGATAAAAACCTCAACACGCCCTGAGTTTGCTACCTTTTAAACAGGTAAACACGGTGGAGTGATAATGAAAAAGCAACCCTGGCCGCTGGATGACGTGCGGCACTGGCTGGAGCCCGGCCCGGTGGTGTTAATCAGCAGCTACTGGCAGGGAAAAAGCAATATTATGACCCTCGGCTGGCATACGATCCTTGAATTTTCGCCATCGCTGGTCGGCTGCATGATCTCAGCCGGTAATCTCAGTTTTGAACGTATTCGTCGTAGCGGCGAGTGTGTTATCAACCTGCCCGACGCCAGCATGGCAGATGTGGTGGCCCAAATCGGCAATTGCAGTGGCGCGCAGACGGATAAGTTTGCAACATTTGGACTGACGGCAGAAAAGAGTCATCAGGTGAGCGCTCCGTCCATCGCCGAATGTCACGCTAATTTTGAATGTCGGCTCTATGACGATGCCATGGTTGAACGTTATAACTTTTTTATTTTCGAAGTGGTTGCCGCCCGCGTGAAGCCGCAACCCGTGTGGCCGCAGACCCTGCACTACACCGGCGGAGGCGTTTTCCGCACGGATGGCGATCGTCTTGATCGGCAAAAATGGTTTACCCGGGTTTCCTGAATGCCAACTGGCTTCTCAGGGATCGGGAAAAACCACCGAAGTGAGCAACGCGGCGGGAAGATCCCACCGCGCGACGGCTAACGTTTAGCTCTGCGACCACAGGAAAGCGTAACGTACCGTATTTTCACTCAGCACAAATTCTGCCGACACGCTCGGGCTCCAGGAGTCATCACCTCCCAGCCCCATATGAAATGCATCAAGCTGCAACCAGCAACCGGCTTCTTCGCGCAGAAGATGATGGTGCGACGTTTCCCTGAGCTGCTGCTGACCGTAGCGGCTTAAGGAGAAATGGAAACGTCCGTTGAGCCGGTGAGCGCCGTAGCGCAGAGCGCGGGTATCACAGCGCAGGCCATTTTCAGTGGGGAAAATATAGGGCGTGTGCAACTGCGTAAGACTCTGAGTCCACAATCCCTGACGCGCCGCCAGTTTGCGGTCCGGATAGTTTTCGTGCGGCCCCAGTCCCAGCCAGCTCGCCTGCTGATGCACATCCGCAAGCTGGCAACACAACCCGATGCGTGCCGGAGGCGGAACATCCGCTGCCACCTGCACATCCACTTCACCCTGCAAAATGCCATCACCGCCAATACGCCACCACTTCTGGCTGACAAACAGCGTTTTGCCATTGTGCTGCCAGCTGTGACGCGTGGTAACGGTAATGTCGCCGGCATTCTCCTGCGCTTCGCACTGCAACAGATGAGGCGTCAGCTGATACATACCTGCCGCTTTCCAGCGCTCCACCCACGCATTGGGATCGATGCGCCTCGCTTCACTCACCCCAATGTCGTTATCCAGCGGCGCCCGGGTGAAGCTGTCAATCACGGGTGTGAGCAGCGTAGGCTGTCCATCACGCCACCATTGGGTCAGATGACCGCTCTGACGCGAGAAGGCCCAGCGTTGGTGTGCACATTCAACAATGAAGCTGTCGTTTTCAACGGTCAACGTCGGGCGTTTCGTCGGCTCAGCCGCAGGCGCAACAAACAGCGGCGCTGGCAGCGGCCACTGATCCCAGGCGCAGAGATGATGCTGAGGTGACCACGGCGTGGCCTCGCGCTGATAAACCTCCACGTTTAACCAGACTTCGCCCGGCGCGGCTTCCAGCGTCAATGTGGGGAGCTCAATGCGCTGGGCGCCCTGGGCAGAAATAGTCAGCGCCAACTCACCCTGTTCCAGAAGCTCTCCATCGCGGACAATCGACCAGTGCAGGGTTTCGTTGTCCGTGGCGCGGAACAAGTATTCGCTGGTCACCTCAATCACCAGGGGTGAAGTACCGATCAGCGAAAACTGGAAAAATTGCTGCGCGCGCTGCGCTTCATACAACGTCGGATGGGGTGTTCTGTCCGGGAAGACCAGCCCATTCATACAGAACTGACGATCGTTAGGCGTATCACCAAAATCACCACCGTAGGCCCAGAAAGTTTCCCCCTGCTCATCGGTTTTGCTCAACGCCTGATCAACCCAGTCCCAGACAAAACCTCCCTGCAAACGAGGATAAGCGCGGAACGCCTGCCAGTATTTAGCAAAGCCGCCAAAGCTGTTGCCCATTGCATGAGCGTACTCACAGAGGATCAGCGGGCGGGTCTCGTCAGGCAGGCTGATCCATTTCTTAATCGACCATTTCGGCACCGCCGGGAAAGGCTGATCTTCATCAACACGGGCATACATCGGGCAAACAATGTCTGTTGCCGCGGTATTCGCCCCGCCGCCTTCATACTGCACCGGGCGAGTGGGATCCGTGGTTTTCAGCCAGCGATACAGCGCATCATGCGTCGCGCCGTGGCCCGATTCATTGCCCAGAGACCAGATGATTATCGACGGGTGATTGCGGTCACGCTGCACCATCCGGGTCACGCGCTCACTCATCGCTGGCAGCCACTGGGGATCATCAGACAAGCGGCTCATGGGCACCATGCCGTGGGTTTCAATATTGGCTTCGTCAACCACATACAGCCCGTACTGGTCGCACAGGCGATACCACAGCGGATGGTTAGGGTAGTGAGAACAGCGCACGGCGTTAAAGTTGTGCTGCTTCATTAGCTCAATATCACGACGCATTGTCGCCTCATCCACCACCTGGCCGTTTTCCGGATGATGTTCGTGGCGGTTGGTCCCCCGGATCAGCAGCGGTTTGCCGTTGAGTTTAAGCAGGCCGTTACCGATCTCCACCTCACGGAAGCCGACATCGCAGGCTTCGACTTCAAGCAAGCGCCCGGTTTTGTCGTAGAGGGCAACCGTCAACCGGTACAGGTTGGGGGTTTCGGCACTCCACAACAGCGGGTTAGCAACGGGCATCGCTACGCTCAGGCGCTCAGCCCAGGCGCCGCGCTCGTCGATAATATCGCTGCCCGGAGTCTGCCGGGCTTCGGCTATTTGCGTTTTCCCCCGCCATAAGGTGAACACCACGTCGCAGTCGGCGTAATCACCCGCAAGCTCTGCGTCGACCTGTAATAAAGCGTGATCAAATTCCGCATTCAGGTGAGTGACATGGTGGAAGTCAGCAATACGCGCCTGCGGTTTATGCAACAAAGAGACATCGCGGAAGATCCCGCTCATTCGCCACATATCCTGATCTTCAAGATAACTGCCATCACTCCAGCGCAGTACCATCACCGCCAACCGGTTAGTGCCTGCCTGTAGCACCCCACCGAGATCGAATTCGGCAGGCAGGCGGCTGTCCTGGGAGTAACCCACCCAGTGACCGTTACACCACAGATAAAAAGCAGAGTTGACGCCATCAAAAATAATGCGGGTCTGCCCCTGGGTCAGCCACTCACTCTCCACCTCAAATGTGAGCGAGTAACAACCGGTTGGATTCTCCTGCGGAACAAAAGGGGGATTGACCGGGATCGGATAAGTCACATTGGTGTAGATTGGCGTGTCGAAGCCCTGCATTTGCCAGTTTGATGGCACCGGCATCGCGACAGATTCCGGAAGATCGGTATTGATCCAGCTGGCGGGCACCTGCTCAGGCGCGGCAAAAAAGCGGAACTGCCACTCGCCATTTAACAGACGACGGGCAACAGGCTGGCTGTCATCACGTGCAGCCTCCACATCACGCCAGCTGTGCATTGGCGCATGGGCAGCCAGGCGGTGCCAGTGGGTAATCACCGGGTTTTCCCAGTCCCGGCGGGACAACAGCGTACTCAATGCATTTACGGACATAACAACCTCTTTTGCGAAGCGCTCACAATTTTAGCCAAAATGCACCTTTTCGCTTGTCAGGTAAAGGGACAACGCGACAGAAAGCGAAAAGGATCACAAAACTAATTACGCCGATCGAGGGAAGCTGCAAGCTGGGCCAGAGCATGAAGTTGTCTTGCCAGATTTTCACCCGTAATGTTTTCCGAAGTCACTGGCGAGGTGGACGCCCGCTCCACCAGGCTGACCGGCAGTCGCATCTGCACATCACCCGTTTGCTCGCCACGTTGCCGGGCCAGCAACCAGTCCACGCTACGTTCTCCGGCATCCCGGAATGCCTGGCGAACCGTGGTGAGCGGCGGAGAATACCAGGCGCTGTCGGCGGTATCGTCATAGCCCACCAGCGAAATATGCTGTGGTACCGACAGACCTTTCTCTGCGCAGGCGCGAATAAGGCCGAGGGCCATTTGATCGTTAGCCACTAAAATAGCCTGGGGCAGAACAGTGGCCGACAGCAACTGATGCCCTTTTTCATAGCCGGATGCCGCACTCCAGTCGCCAGACTCGCAGCCACAGGGAACAAGACCCGCAGCCTCAAGTTCTGCGACCCAACCCGCCATCCTCGCCCGTGCAGAAACGGAGGAGGTGGGGCCGCCCAGTAGCGCAATACGTTGATGTCCCTGCCCCAGCAGATGGCTGACCCCCAGACGCGCCCCCTGCCGGGCATCAAATAACAGGCTGTTGACTGTTGCCGTGTCGCCAACATCCAGAAACAGGACCGGCACAGGATGCGCCAGTTCAGCCAGCATTCTGGCTTTGTCGTCTTCCAGCGGCAGGTTGATCAGCAGGCCTTCAACCCGTTGCGCCAGCAGCTCCTGTACCCCTTGCGTACAGGCGGCGTCATCGTGTTGCTCAAGCATCGAAATGATCACGCTCACCCCTGACTGTCCGGCTCTGGATTTCACCGCCGCGGCAATTTGCGATGGCGCGTGCAGCGCTAAGTCGGTGGTCAGTAGTCCGAGCGTTCGGGTACGTTTACCGGCCAGCTGTTGTGCGCCGCGATTGGGGATGTAATGCAGTTCCGCCATCGCCGCCAGCACCTTATCCCGGGTGCGCAAGGAGACATGCGGCCCCTGATTGATAACGCGGGAGACCGTCTGGTAAGAGACGCCTGCATGGCGGGCAACATCATAGAGGGTAATGGTTTTCATGGCGCTCTGGGTGATGAACAGGGTTGGCTGAGTGTAACCCATTACGGTGACGACCGTTACGTGCACATTTGCGCTTCTGCGCTTTTGAAGGAAAGAGTAAAAAGATGAAAAAAGAAATACCGACGAGCCGGGACAGGCTCGCCGTAAACATCATCCATGATGAATCGAGACGATTACATATTATATTATGCGTTTATCGTCACAAAACTTTATGCAATTAGCATGGCAGTTTCATGACAACATTATTACTGCTGGCGGGGAATAGGAAAACCTTTCAGTGAAATGATAAAGCTATTCCCTTCTTTTTTTATTTTTGCACCGGCGTCACACCAGTCACTCGCGATACGAAAGAACTCATCCGTTCCAATATTCCAGTTCAGGCGCACCTGTTTGACAAAACCCGAGCGTAACAGCTCACAGGCTTCAGCGTAGTTACTGGCTATAGATAGCAGTTGCTGGTTCATTTTTTCTTCTTCAGGAGTTTGCGTAATGCTTTGATTTCTTTTGCACTTAATGGGGCTGCATTGTCTTCTTCAAGATGCTGATTATCGATATCTTCTTCAGAAACGACACCGGTTTCATCAGCCTCTAATGCCAGAAGTAGCAGTTTTTCTGTAGCTGTACTCAGGTTCTCATTATTCACTTCTGCATAATGTCGAAGCTTTTCTTTTAACGCCTCATCAATTTTGACGTTTAAAACCGCAGTGATCATGATTATCCCTTCCAGGGTGAATAAGATGAAATATTAATACACGAAGTTAATATCCTGATCCAGAACTATATTTAACTGTTATGACAATTTAAAAATATTCCACAATCACTTTGCAATAGTTTTATGACATTTACATGAAAGTAATATTTCAGAATAATGACAAAGCACGAAAAAAGAATAAATATATAACGAAAAAAGACCTTTTTTCCCCTTTTCGACTACGGGATCAGGCAAACGACCGCTTTCAGCCCTTTACTTACGCCTGCGGGCGATTAGTATAACGTGCTGAGAACAAACCAAAAGTTCCATCAGCTTATAATTACATCACTAAATCAATTCTGGGGATTTACATTGATGCCGTTTAAATACAGGTACGCCCTGCTTGGGTTACTGGCTGCCTTCACGACTTCAGTTATGGCAGCAGAAGGTTACCGGGATATGAAGTTCGGCGCACCGCAGGCCAAAGTGCTGGCTCAGGCCAACTGCACCATAGGCGAGCCTGAAGAAGCCCCTGTCGGAACCATGTACGCTTGCGAAGACTTTAATTTTGCCGGTAAGCAAACCGAGGCCGTCTTCTTCTTCGTTAAAGAGAAGTTTATCCGTATCGCGATTGCCCTGCCGGACGAAGATGTGGTGAAAACAATCGCCACTCTGAAGACAAAATATGGGCTGGCCGCACATTCCACGCAGAAAGAGATGGAGAGCGTCGATCTCAGTCCGAACAAAACGGCCTACATCAACTTCGATAACAACCATATTTCGCTGGTGTTGACCAGTGATGAAGAGGGCGACACCAGCGCCACTCTGATTTATAACAGCGAAGATATGCTGGCGATGCAGAAATCACGCAGCTCTGTTTCCGGCGACGATCTCTGACCAGCGGCAGGTAAGCTTTATGCTTATGGCTGACTGGCGCGTTGTGCCAGCCACTCTTCGCGGGTGATTTCCCACAGTTCAGTCTCCAGCTCACCGGCCACATAATGCCCCTTCTCACAGCGGATAAGCCGCATCCCGGTACGCTGTGAGAGATTTTTTGAGCGCTCATTCGCCACCGCTTTCGGCGCGCGCAGCACGGGTTTATTCAATGCTCTGAACCAGAAATCCGTCACGGCATCGCAGGCCTCCCGCATATAGCCGTTCCCCTGCCATTCCGGCACCAGCCAGAAACCACGGTTGTTATCAGGAGCGTCCATCAGGCATATCACGCCGATGAGTTGCTGGGGATCCTCTTTACGCCTGAGTGTCCAGTACCAGCCGCTGCCGGCATCTGCGGCTGGCAAAGCGACATTATCGACATAATGACGAGCCGCCCCAGGCGGATAAGGCCAGGGCACGCTGGCAATCAGGTAACGCACGATTTCCCAGCGCGGAAAAACACGCTGGATCTGCTCTGCATCCTCAGAAATCAAGGGGTTGAGAATCAGTCGGTCAGTGATGATTGGCGAGGCTTTCATGACAATTGCATCCTGCATTAATGGCGTACAAGTGACCATACTGCGGATAAGCGAATCCGGGCAAGCGGAGAAAAGGGAAATACAGGAGGCCTGAAATGGGTGGAGGCCCTGCCAGCTACATCCCGGCACACGCGTTCTTTGCCTTGGCTGCTTCCTTCCGGACCTGACCTGGTAAACAAAGTAGCATTGCGGGAGAACCAACAGAGCCTCCATTGAGAGCGTTGTTATCCAACGCGCTGGCGCATTATCCCTGTCCATTCCCTCAATTGCAAGCCACCGGCAAACAGATGCTGATTTCTTGCACGATCGCCCCTTCACAGCGGCTAACACCCTGATATTCTGATGACTCACATCTCAGGAAGATTGTATGGATAATCACGATTCTTTCCCCCAACGGGTGTGGCAAATCGTTGCCTCAATTCCCGTAGGCTTTGTTACCACCTATGGCGATGTCGCCAGGCTTGCCGGCTCGCCACGCGCCGCACGCCAGGTTGGCGGGGTCTTAAAACGGCTACCGGAAGGCAGTACCTTACCCTGGCATCGGGTCGTCAATCGCCACGGCTGTATCTCGCTCAGCGGGCCGGATTTACAGCGCCAGCGCCAGGCGCTGATGCAGGACGGGGTTGTGGTTTCGGGCAGTGGGCAAATCGATTTACAGCATTACCGCTGGGTTTACTGATACCTCCTCCCCCGCAGGAGAGGAGCTATCGTCAACTTACATCTGCGTTGGCGCAGGTGTTGCCGCTGACGGAGTGACCTGCGTCGGTGACGTTGAAGGCACTGTCGTTGCCGCCCCACCGCCAGGCTGAAGCGGCACGGCAGTTTGCTGAACAGGAACCAGCGTCAGATCCGCTTTCGTGCCACCCTGGTTGATGATGGGTTTGACGGTATCGGTAATAAACACAAGTTTGTCGTTAATCGTGATAGCCGCGCTCAGCAAAATACGGGCATTAGGTTGTACGTCTGCCGGATTGAAAGGCAGTACGAAGCTAAACGGAGACTGTTTACCTTCAGTACGTACCGCCTTCTGGGCAATAACTTTTGATGGCGCATCGGCCATGCTGGCATCCGACACGGTAACGGTTAACACCGCATCAGGCGGTAAGGCCACTTTTTGGCGGATCCACACCGTACCCGAAACGTTAGGCTGTGCGATTGTCGCCTGGCTGGCGGCAGCCGGGGCATTGGGGTTTGGTGCCGGAGTCGGAATATCCGCCCCTTTTTTGGCGCAGGCAGTCAGTGCAATCGCCACCGCCAAACCACTTAACATGTGCATGAGTTTCATGAGTTCTCCTTATCTTCAATGCACCGACAGGACGCCGTCCCGCCAGAATGTGTGGTTAAACCTTGTAAACGTGTTCAAGTCTGGCACATATCACTAATTTCTTCCTGCAAACCGCCGCTTATTCAGATTATTGCACCCATCGGACCACTTTAATTTCCAGGTTATACTGAATAGTGCATTCGCTGTCGCGCGTTTATTTTATTGAGGACACCTATGAGTCAGGCGCTTACCAATCTGCTGTCGTTGTTGAACCTGGAAAAAATTGAAGAGGGCCTGTTTCGTGGGCAGAGTGAAGATTTAGGCCTGCGCCAGGTGTTCGGAGGCCAGGTCGTCGGGCAGGCATTGTACGCCGCCAAAGAGACCGTTCCGGCCGAACGTCTTGTTCACTCCTTTCACAGCTATTTTCTGCGTCCGGGTGACAGCCAGAAGCCCATTATTTACGACGTGGAAGTTCTGCGTGATGGCAACAGTTTCAGCGCCCGTCGGGTTGCAGCCATTCAAAACGGCAAACCTATTTTCTATATGACCGCCTCATTCCAGGCGCCAGAACCGGGTTACGAGCACCAAAAGACCATGCCGGACGCACCGCCGCCGGAATCACTGAAATCCGAAACCGACATTGCCCGTGAGTTGTCACAATTTTTACCGCCGTTGGTAAAAGAGAAGTTTCTGGGTGATAAACCCATCGAGATCCGCCCGGTTGAATTTCACAACCCACTGAAAGGACACAAGGCGGAACCCACCCGCCAGGTGTGGATGCGTGCGAACGGCTCGCTGCCGGAAGATCTTCGCGTCCAGCAATATCTGCTGGGATATGCATCAGACTTCCACTTCCTGCTGGTTGCGCTTCAGCCTCACGGCGTGGGCTTCCTGGAAAAAGGGATGCAGGTGGCGACCATCGATCACTCAATGTGGTTCCATCGCCCCTTCGATTTGAACGACTGGCTGCTTTACAGCGTGGAGAGTACGTCGGCCTCCAGCTCACGTGGTTTTGTCCGCGGAGAGTTTTACAACCGTGACGGTGTACTGGTTGCCTCGACGGTACAGGAAGGGGTTATGCGTAACCGGGGAGCATAATTCCCCCTCAGAATAACAAAAGCCTCCCGATGGGTAATGCCGATCAGTTAAGGATCGGTTGACCGATCCTTAATCTGCGGCACTATAACGGCTTCCACAACAGGGAGCCG
>NZ_CBFFRJ010000066.1:0-27535 GCF_965644225.1 Phytobacter sp. V91
CATCCGCTACTACAATCACGACAGAATAAAGATGGGGCTGGGAGGACTGAGTCCGGTAAATTATCGGACTCAGTCGCGCTCTCTGACCTGAACCTGTTCCAGGTTATGGGGTTCAGATCAAAAAGGGCGAGGGTGAGGGATCAGGCAATACGCAGGGTATCGACCTGACGTGACGGTGTCACAACTACAGGGATCGATTTAGACGTTGGAGTCCCGGTGCCATCACCAAAACGGGTCAGCGGCACCAGCGGATTTGTCTCCGGATAGTAGGCAGCCAGATTGCCGCGCGGGATGGCGTAGGCTACCAGTTTAAAACCTTCCACACGGCGCTCAATGCCATCGGTGGCGAGGGTTGCGATATCAACCCGGTCGCCATCGCGCAGCCCCAGAGCCTGAATATCCGCTTCATGCATAAACAGCACATCACGCTGGCCGTAAACACCGCGATAACGATCGTCGAGACCATAAATGGTGGTGTTGTACTGATCGTGTGAACGCAGGGTCTGCAGAACAAACGGCGCATCGGCTTCCGGGCAAACCGCAACCGGAAGCGGCGCTGCGCTAAATTCGGCTTTTCCTGATGGGGTGGCAAAATTCAGTGACGCCGCCGCATTACCCAGCCAGAATCCTCCAGGCTCATCGCAGCGGGCATTGAAATCGCTAAAGCCGGGAATGGTTGCCGCAATATGGTCGCGGATCAGGTTGTAATCATCCGCCAGCGCCAGCCAGTCGAGTTTTTCATTCCCGAGTGCGGCATGGGCAATACCCGCCACAATGGCGGTTTCTGACCGCTGCTCGGCTGACAAAGGTTTGCCGATCCCTTCAGAGGCATGCACCATGCTGAAGGAGTCTTCGACGGTGACATACTGGCGACCGCTGGCCTGCATATCTTCTTCGGTTCTGCCGAGAGTGGGCAAAATCAGCGATGCGCTCCCCGGCATCAAATGGCTGCGGTTAAGTTTGGTGCTGATATAGACCGTTAATCCGCAGCGGGTCAGGGCTTCACAGGTGAGCGGCGTGTCGGGTGCTGCCGCAGCGAGGTTACCGCCAAGCGCAATAAGCACCTTCACTTCATCACGCAGCATGGCCTGAATGGCCTCAACCGTATGGTGGCCGTGTTCGCGGGGCGGAGTGAAATCAAAGTGCCGCGCCAGGCTATCGAGCAGGGCGGCAGAGGGCTTTTCGTCAATCCCCATGGTGCGGTTGCCCTGCACATTACTATGGCCGCGCACCGGGCAGAGCCCCGCGCCGGGTTTGCCAAGGTGGCCGCCGAGCAGCTGCAGGTTAACGATTTCCCGCACCGTATCCAGCGAGTGTTTATGCTGGGTAATGCCCATCGCCCAGGTGCAGATCACCCGTTCGGCGTGCTGCCAGACGCTGGCGGCATCACGTAACTGCTGCTCCCGCAAGCCGGATTGTGTCTCAATGGTTTCCCAACTGGTTGCATCAATTTGTGCAAACCAGCCGTCAATATCGGTGGTATGTGCGGCAATAAAGACATCATCAAAGATCCCAGCCTCACCGCTGGCCAGCTTCTGGCGCTGGGTTTCCAGCAGCGCTTTCGCCATACCGCGCACCGCCGCCATATCGCCGCCGAGATTGGGCTGGTAGTAGTTGGTGCTGATCGTGCCTGCCATCGGGGTTACCACTTCCAGCGGTTTTTGCGGATCGGCAAACCTTTCCAGCCCACGCTCACGTAACGTGTTGAAGGTGACAATTCGCGCCCCGTGATCGGCAGCATGGCGCAGGCTATGCAGCATTCGCGGATGGTTGGTGCCAGGGTTTTGCCCGAAGACGAAAATGGCATTTGCTTTGTCAAAATCGTTGAGATGAATCGTCCCTTTGCCCACGCCGATACTGCGTTTCAGCCCCGAGCCGCTGGCTTCATGGCACATATTGGAACAATCCGGGAAATTGTTGGTTCCCATCATGCGGCCAAACAGCTGGTACAGGTATGAGGATTCATTACTGGCGCGACCCGAGGTGTACAGCTCCAGCTGATTGGGGTTATCCATCGCCTTAAGATGCTGTGCAATCAGGGCAAAGGCATCCGGCCAACTGACTGGCTCGTAGTGGTCGGTTTGCGGGTTATAACGCAGCGGCTCCGTCAGGCGGCCCTGATATTCAAGAAAATAATCGCTCTGGCGATTCAGGGCTTCCACAGTATGTTGGGCAAAAAACTCAGCGCCGATCTGGCGGCGGGTGGCTTCCCAGGTGACGGCTTTCGCCCCGTTTTCACAGAAGCTAAAGGTACTTTTATTATCATCGCCCCAGGCGCAACCGGGGCAGTCAAAGCCACGGGCCTTGTTCATGCGCAGCAGATTGCGCATATTTTTAAGCGCGTTTTTACTGTCAATAACGAAACGGGTGGTGGCTTCCAGTGAGCCCAGCCCACCCGCTGCGGCGTGATAAGGTTTAATGGCGGTTTTGAATTTCATGTGATTTTCCGTACAGCAGAATACTTAACGACAAGTGTACGCTTATTCACAACATTTATATCAACAATCCTTTAACAAAACGCGCTATAAACAAACAGTATGGCAAACTTAACCGCTGTTAGTCGTAGGTGACATACATATTGACTTTGCCGGTCACCGGGCCGGAATAACTGCTACCCGCAGGTTGGTCGATGCAGCCGTCGCATTCCAGTGAAAGATTAACCAGAACGGACAAACGGCCCATGATCTATTCGATAACCACTTTTGCTAATAGTTATACTTATTAAGTGAATATGTTGCTATTAAGGCGATATTTATTCTCCGTGCTTGCCGGAAATTAATCCGGCACGGTTTTACGAATCGCATTAATTAAAGACTGCACGCCCGCAGAGAGCGGGGCATCGATACGGGTAATAATCCCTATGGGATCGCCAATTCCCGTTGGCGCGACAGGGAGCGCCACCAGAGAGCCCTGGCGAAGATCGTTTTTCACCGCGCCCGACGGCACAAACCAGACATAATCGAAATTGGCCGTCAGCTGGCGGGAAAGCGACGCCGACAGAGTCTCAATATAACCGGTGGGCAATGTGCAGCCCTGGCTGTGCAGCAGGTCCTCGGCATTCTGGCGTGGCACAGTGCCGGAGGGCAGAACCACTAACGGCCATTCCAGCACCCGGCTGAGGGTCACGGTGGTTTGCAGCAGCGGATGATTCGGGCGCACGACCAGCTTCAGTGATTCCAGAAACAGCAGCTCGTAGCTTAAGCCGCTCATCATTTCCGGGTCGGCCATCCGGCCAATCCCCACATCCAGTTCGCCCGATTTCAACCCGGCCAGCATCATCGGATTGTTGGTGGTGGCAACCTGGAGGGTCAGGTCGGGCTGCTGTTTATGCACCTGGCCTATCACTTCGGGCAAAATGCCGAGCGCCGCAGTGGGAAGGGCGCCAATGCGCACCAGCGCATTATTTTGCTCCGGCAGGTAATTAAGCGACTGCCCGGCGGTATTGAGGGCATCAAGCACCCGGATGGCATGGGTAAGAAATTGCTCGCCGACCAGCGTCAACTGGGCGCCAAGACGCCCACGTTCAAGCAGGCGTGTACCGGTTAATTTTTCAAGTTCATTTAGCGTCTTGGACAGTGCAGGTTGACTGAGGTTAAGGGTTTCTGCCGCGCGCCCCAGGGTTCCTTGCTGGGCGACGGCGACGAATGTATGCAGATGGCGCAAGCGGATGCGCTGAGAAAACAGACCGTTTTTTTCCATAAGATGATGTAAAACGAAGCGATGCCTGTAGCAAGTAAGATTGTTTGATTTTGATAACTTGATTGCAAAATATTATTAACATTCAATCCTCTTAAGTTACAAATACATTTTGCGCGGAGCGTGACCTTACCCGCATCTTTTTAAGGGGATGTCCATAATTTTTGGTTATGCAAGCTGGCGGAATAACAGCGTTTTTTGATTTCAGCCGCGATCACAATTTGTAAATTCTCCCTCACAGCACCGGACTGCCTTTCCTACACTCCAGCTAATACCCAGTGGAGGTAAAACAACATGGTGAACACCATCACGGCTGATGATATTCGGGAACGGTTTTCGCAGGCGATGTCAGCGATGTACCAGCAGGAAGTCCCCCAGTACGGCACTTTGCTGGAGCTGGTGGCGGACGTTAATTTGTCGGTTCTGGAGAACAATCCGCGTCTGCATCAACAACTGGCGAATACCGATGAGCTGGCGCGCCTCAATGTCGAGCGGCATGGGGCTATTCGGGTGGGTACGGCGGCAGAGCTTGCCACCCTGCGGCAGATTTTCGCCATTATGGGGATGTTTCCGGTGAGCTATTACGATCTGTCGCAGGCCGGTGTTCCGGTTCACTCCACCGCATTTCGCCCTATTGACGATGCAGCGCTGGCCCGCAATCCCTTTCGTATCTTTACCTCGTTGTTGCGACTGGAGCTGATTGAAAATACGTCGCTACGAGCTAAAGCCGCAGAAATATTGCAAAAACGGGATATTTTCACCCCGGCGTGTCGGCAACTGATTAGCCTTCATCAGCGTAATGGCGGGTTGACAGAGCAGCAGGGCGCGGAATTTGTTCGCCAGGCGCTGGAAACTTTCCGCTGGCACCGCGAGGCCACGGTGGATGAGGAGACTTATCATGCCCTGCACAATGAACATCGTCTGATAGCCGATGTCGTATGCTTTCCTGGCTGTCATATCAACCATTTAACCCCGCGAACGCTGGATATTGACCGGGTGCAGTCTTTGATGCCGGAATATGGGATCACGCCGAAAGTATTGATTGAAGGCCCGCCACGGCGTGATGTTCCGCTCCTGCTGCGACAGACCAGTTTTAAAGCCCTAGATGAACCCGTGCAGTTTAAAGGGGATCATACCGGGACGCACACCGCCCGATTCGGTGAAATCGAACAGCGCGGCGTGGCGTTGACTCCGAAAGGGCGCGCGCTGTATGACCAGTTGCTGGCAAACGCCGGTACCGGGAAAGATAACCTGACGCATCAGTTGCATTTGCAGGACGTGTTTCGCCCCTTCCCGGACAGTGAAATGCTGCTGCGCCGTGAGCAACTGGCCTATTTTCGCTACCGGCTGACGCCCTCCGGCGAGGCTCATCGGCAGGCTATCCGGCCTGGCGACGATCCACAGCCGCTGATTGAGCGCGGGTGGATCAGCGCCACCCCCATCATCTACGAAGACTTTCTGCCGGTCAGTGCCGCCGGGATCTTCCAGTCCAATCTGGGCAATGAAACCCAGGCCCGAAGCCACGGTAATGCCAGTAAAACCCAGTTTGAAACGGCGCTGGGATGTGAGGTGCTTGACGAGTTTACCCTTTATCAACAGACGGAGGATCGTAGTAAACGACGTTGCGGTCTGGTGTAAAAAAGGTACTCTGCTCGGGTGTTCACCAACACGATGTTGAGATGGAAAACCTTGCAGCCCCGTTCGCCCAAACCCGCCAGGGTAGCGTTATCGGCATCACTGATGACGACTGCCATGTCTGGCGGGGGCTCCCTTTTGCCGCACCGCCAGTCGGGGCGCTGCGCTGGCGTTCACCGCAGCCTGCCGAGCCCTGGTCTGGTGTGCGCGTGGCGGATGCCTTTGCGCCATCCAGTTGGCAAAACAGCGAGGTCTGCACGCAAATTGCCGGAGGCGATCCGGGCAGGATGTCGGAAGATTGCCTGTATCTCAATGTCTGGTCGCCGGTGACGCGAACTCTGCCTTTGCCGGTAATGGTCTGGATCCACGGCGGCGGTTTTACCATGGGGGCGGGGGATTTGCCGCCCTATGACGGGAAAGCTCTTGCCCGCCGGGGTGTGGTGCTGGTGACGTTCAATTACCGGCTGGGTCATCTGGGGTTCTTTGCCCATCCGGCGCTGGAGGGGGAGGAAGGGGAGATCGTCTGCAACTTTGGTCTGCTGGATCAGATAGCCGCCCTGCGCTGGGTGCAGGAAAATATCCACGCCTTTGGCGGCGATGCCGCTAACGTGACCCTGTTCGGTGAATCGGCAGGGGCGCGCAGCGTGATGTCGCTGATGGCGTCGCCCCTGGCTCGCGGGCTGTTTCAAAAAGGGGTTATTCAGAGCAGCTACAGCCTGCCGGATACGCCACGCACCCAGGCGCTGGAAAAAGGGGTGGCGGTCGCCAGCCATTTCGGCTTTGCGGATGCCACTGCTGAGCAATTACGTTCCATACCTGCGCAAGACTTCTGGCCGCTGACGTCACCGCTAAAAATCGCCCCCGCGCCCATCAGCGGCGACAGCGTGTTACCCCACCCGGCGATGGACGTTTTCTTTGCCGGACGCCAGCATCCGATGCCGGTGATTGTCGGCTCAAACAGCGATGAAGCCAGCGTGATGGCGGAGTTTGGCGTCTCCCTCGCCGGGGAGATCGGCAAGCTGCGCCGGGAGCAGCGCCTGGGTTTAGGGGTGATCAGGCTTCTCTATCGTGGCGTAAAAGGCGATGAGGCGCTGGGCCGTCAGGTGTGTCGTGATATGGCGTTTACCGCCGTCGGGCTGGTGGTTATGCAGGCGCAGCAACGTGTCGGGCAGCCATGCTGGCGCTACTGGTTTGATTATGTGGCTGAAGCGGAGCATGACACCTATGCCAATGGCGCCTGGCATGGTAATGAGGTCCCTTATGTGTTCGATAACCTCGCTCTGAGCGAGCCTGTCCGGCATTACGTTACTACGCGGGATCTGGCGTTTGCCGCGCATATCGCTGACTTTTGGGTCAGTTTTGCCCGTCATGCCAGCTCTGATTGCACTACGCTTGCTGGCGTGGTGCCGTGGCGGGCCAGCGTCGGCAGGCGCGATGCGCTGCTACGCATTGGACTGAATAAACATGCGGAATTTCGCATGGTTAATCGTTTTATGCGCACCCGGCTGAGCCTCTTTAAGCGGGTGATGCGCCACCATGTGAAGCTCGATTAGTGCCCCAGCAGCCCTTCGCGAAAGGCAGCCATGCCGGCGGCATTGTCGCCTGTTTCCCGCATCACCAGGCGATAGCTGGCCCCGGTTTTTACGCTGTGCGACCAGGGCCTGAGCAGCCGTCCGGCGCGGATATCTTCCTCCACCAGGGTTTCATCGGCAATGGCGATCCCCAGCCCCTGAATGGCGGCGGTGATCGCCAAATCCATGGTGTCGAAGTGTTGATGTTTTTTCATGGCAAAGGGCACATCCTCCTGCTTTGCCAGCCACAATGACCAGTCAGTCTTATCCCGGGTCGGGTGGAGCAGCGTTAAATTGCTCAGGGCGCTAAGACCTGCAAACATCGCGCCCATCACCGGCGTCAGCGCCTCCTCAAACAACAGATCCCCGGCATTAAAGTGCGTCCCGAACACAATGGCGGCGTCATAAGGTTCTGTTTTGAAGTTCACGCCGTGGTCGGTGGTGGTGGTCAGGGCTATCTGCACATCCGGATAATCATGTTCAAGGTGCAGCAGGCGGGGTATCAGCCAGCGCATGGCGCAGGTCGGCGCTTTCAGGCGAACCAGGGTCTGCTGGGCGCGGGCCTGACCGGCGACCGTCAGCAGATGTTCGAAGGCCGAACGTAGCTCCGGGAGCAGGGCGCTGCCCTGGGGCGACAGGTGCAGGCCGCGGGCGTGGCGCTCGAACAGCGGGAAGCCGAACCAGTTCTCCAGTGCGGCAATTTTGCGGCTCACCGCCCCTTGCGTCAGGCACAGTTCTTTTGCCGCATGGGTGAGGTTAAGGTGGCGGGCGGTCACCAGAAAGGCATCGATGGCGTTCAGGGGCAGGGTGCGATGAGGCATAGCAACTCCGGTATGCATTTTTATCATGGCTATTATGACAACAAATCGATTGTCCACTCAATGGTCTTTTGGTTTGAATGGTTATGCACTTTTGACCTGGAAAGGATGAACAATGACTCTGCGTACCCCGGTGAAATCCCGTTCTAAATTGCCCGATGTGGGCACGACTATTTTTACCGTGATTGGGCAGCTTTCCGCGCAGCACAAGGCGATTAATCTTTCTCAGGGCGCGCCCAATTTTCCCTGCGATCCTCAGTTGATTGCCGGTGTGACCCGCGCCATGCAGGCAGGGCATAACCAGTATGCGCCAATGACGGGCCTGCGTGGGCTTAAAGAGAATATCGCGCAGAAAATTGCCGATCTCTATGGCACGCACTATGACGTCGATAACGAAATCCTGGTTACCGCCAGCGCCAGCCAGGGGCTGTATTCCGCCATCGGCGGGCTGGTGCATCCGGGCGATGAGGTTATCTATTTCGAGCCCTCTTTTGACAGCTATGCGCCAATTGTGCGATTGCAGGGGGCGAAGCCTGTCGCCATCAAGCTGACGGTACCGGATTTTGCCGTTAACTGGGATGAAGTGCGGGCGGCCATTACCTCGCGTACGCGGATGATCATCATTAACACGCCGCATAATCCCAGCGGCCAGGTCTTTTCTGCCGATGATCTGGCTCAGCTGGCGCAGATCACCCGTCATACCGACATTGTAATTTTGTCTGATGAAGTGTACGAACACGTGGTGTTTGACGGCCAGCCGCACCACGGCATGGCCACTCACCCGCAGCTGGCGGAGCGCAGCGTTATCGTCTCCTCCTTTGGCAAGACTTATCATGTGACCGGCTGGCGCGTGGGCTACTGTGTGGCGCCTGCGGCATTGATGGATGAGATCGTTAAGGTTCATCAGTTTTTAATGTTTTCCGCCGATACGCCAATGCAGTACGCTTTTGCCGAGCATATGCAGGATCCTCAGACCTGGCTGGCGCTGGCGGCCTTTTATCAGCGTAAGCGGGATCTGATGCAAACCCTGCTGGCAGACTCGCCGTTCCGTTTACTGCCCAGCGCCGGTTCTTTCTTTATGCTGGCGGATTACAGCCATTTCAGCGCTGAAAGCGACAGCGAGATGGTAAAAATATTAATAACCGACTACGGCGTTGCCACCATTCCGTTGTCGGCGTTTTACACTGATGGCACTGATAACAAATTGATCCGTCTCTCTTTTGCCAAAGATGAGGCCACGTTAAGAGCAGGCGCGCAGGCCCTGTGTCGTGTTAAGCCACGCTAAGGAGCGTTAATTGTGAAACTGAAAGCACTCTTTCTGGGCATGGGCATGCTTTGCTCATTTTCTTCATTTGCCGCCACTGAGCTGCGTTATGGGCTTGAGGCGGAGTATCCACCGTTTGAAAGCCGTAATGCTTCCGGCGAGCTGGAAGGTTTTGATATCGACCTGGGCAATGCCATCTGTAAAGCCGCTGCGCTGAAATGTAGCTGGGTTGAAACCTCCTTTGACGCGCTGATCCCGGGCCTGACGGCCAAAAAATATGACGCCATTAACTCGGCGATGAACATCACCGATCAACGGCGTAAAAGCATCGACTTCACCCAGCCTGTCTACCGCATTCCTTCCCAACTGGTGGGCAAAGAAGGCGCCGGTATGGAAGCCACGCCGGAAGGGCTGAAAGGCAAAACCATTGGCGTATTGCAGGGTTCTATTCAGGAAACCTATGCCAAAGAGCACTGGGAGAAGCAGGGTGTCACCGTGGTGTCTTATAAAGATCAGAATATGGCATGGAGCGATCTGCTGAATGGCCGTATCGATGCTTCGCTGGTGATGTCTGCGGCAGGACAGGCAGGCTTCCTCAGCAAGCCTCAGGGCAAAGGGTTCGGTTTTATCGGTAAACCCGTCTCTGACGACACTATCCTCGGTAGCGGGATCGGATTTGGGCTGCGTAAAGGTGACGAGGCCACCAAACAGCAGCTTGATGCTGCAATTGATAAAGTACGTGCTGACGGCACCATCAAAACCCTGGCGGAGAAATACTTCCCTGGGATCGATGTTAGTGTCAGTGCAAAATAAAATGCCTTGATTTTATCGCCCCCGCCGTCCGATGTCCGGCAGGGGCTTTTTTCTGCTACTGCTGCGACAAGCAGAATGCGTCATTTTTCATCTCCCTGTCAGTTCATGACTGTTCAATTCAGCGCCTTCGCTTATACACATCTTTACGTCCCTTTCGGGATGGTCCCATCGACAGAAAATATTTACTGCTTTGCGCAGATATTGGCCATCCAACAATTGGATTCTTAACTGAATTTGTCTAGGATGAGCGCTCATATAAGAACATGTTTTGCCGCTGTTTCGCCCGTGCGCGAAATGTTATCTCACGACCAGAAGGACGTATTCTAAGGCATGAACCGCAGACGTTTTATAAAAGCTTCAATGGCACTGGCCGCAGCATGCGGAACGACCGGCGTAGCTTCTCTTTTCTCCCGCGCTGCGTTTGCTGCGGATTCCACTATCGCTGATGGTCAGAGCCGTCGTTTCGATTTCTCGGTGTTGCAATCGATGGCCCATGATCTTGCCCAGCAGCCCTGGGGCGGGGCTCCGCGACCGTTGCCGGAAACGCTCGCTAATCTGACGCCGCAGGCTTATAACAGCATTCAGTACGATGCGGCGCATTCGCTGTGGAACAATGTTGAAGATCGTCAACTGGACGTGCAGTTTTTCCACGTCGGTATGGGCTTCCGTCGCCGCGTACGCATGTTCTCCCTCGACCCGGAAAGTAAACAGGCGCGCGAAATTCACTTCCGCCCGGAGCTGTTTAACTATCACGATGCCGGGGTGGATACCAGACAACTGGAAGGTCAGAGCGATCTGGGCTTTGCCGGTTTCCGCGCGTTTAAAGCGCCTGAACTGGCTCGCCGTGACATCGTTTCTTTCCTCGGGGCGAGCTATTTCCGTGCCGTTGACAGCACTTATCAGTACGGTCTTTCCGCCCGCGGCGCAGCGATCGACACCTTTACCGATACGCCGGAAGAGTTCCCGGACTTTACCTCCTTCTGGTTCGAAACCGCCAAAGCCTCCGATACCAGCTTTACGGTTTATACCCTGCTCGACAGCCCAAGCCTGACCGGTGCCTATAAGTTCGTGATCCATTGCGAGAAGAGTCAGGTGATCATGGAGGTGGAAAACCACCTGTATGCGCGCAAGGACATCAAGCAACTGGGGATTGCCCCGATGACCAGCATGTTCAGCTGCGGCAACAATGAGCGCCGCGTCTGCGACACGATCCACCCGCAGATCCATGACTCTGACCGTCTGGCGATGTGGACAGGCAATGGCGAGTGGATTTGCCGTCCGCTGAACAACCCGCAAAAATTGCAGTTTAATGCCTATCAGGACAACAACCCGAAAGGCTTCGGTCTGCTCCAGCTGGACCGCGATTTCACCCACTATCAGGATATTATGGGCTGGTACAACAAGCGCCCAAGCCTGTGGGTCGAACCGCGTAACAAATGGGGTAAAGGGGCCGTCGGTTTGATGGAGATCCCCACCACCGGTGAAACCCTGGATAACATTGTCTGCTTCTGGCAGCCGGAAAAACCGGTACGTGCGGGTGATGAACTGACCTTCCAGTATCGCCTCTACTGGAGCGCGATGCCGCCGGTGCGTTCACCTGTTGCCCGTGTTTATGCCACCCGCACCGGTATGGGCGGTTTCCCGGAAGGCTGGGCGCCGGGCGAGCATTATCCGGACAAATGGGCCCGCCGTTTCGCCATTGATTTTGTCGGCGGAGACTTAAAAAGGGCAGCGCCACGCGGCATTGAGCCGGTGATCACCCTCTCCAGCGGCGAAGCCCGGCAGATTGAGATCCTGTATGTTGAACCTTTCGATGGTTACCGTATCCAGTTTGACTGGTACCCGACATCGGACTCCACCGACACCGTCGATATGCGTATGTTCCTGCGCTGCCAGGGCCAGGCCATCAGCGAAACCTGGCTGTATCACTACTTCCCGCCCGCAGCGGACAAGCGCAATTACGTCGACGATCGTATTATGCGCTAAATCTGACGCCTCCCTCGCAAGAGGGAGGATCTGATACACGGAGAGATCATGACAACCACCGACAGTTTGATCGTGGTCGACGAACACATTGAATTGCAGGCCATTGATGAACATTTTGTTGCGGACCTGCATCAGTTGATTATCAAGAACAAAGCCTGGCTACAGCACTTTCTCAACTGGCCGCAGTATGTGACTTCCATCGAGCAGACCCGGCAGACTGCGCAAAGCAATAAGATGCTGCATCAGCGCGGTTACGCCAAAATGTTCGTTATCCTCAACGACAACGTACTGGTTGGCATCCTGTCATTTAATGCTATCGAACCGACCAATAAAACGGGTTATATCGGTTACTGGCTCGATCAGGATTGTCAGCGGCAGGGGATTTTGTCCGCTTCGTTACAGGCCTTTATGGCCTTTTACGCCCGTCGTGGCGAGGTGCGCCGCTTTGTGATCAAATGCCGGGTGGCGAATGCGGCCAGCAATAGGGTCGCTTTACGTAATGGTTTTATTCTCGAAGGCTGTTTGCGTCAGGCCGAATTCCTCAACGGGGAGTACCACGACCAGAATATTTATGGTCGCATCCTGACCGCTGGCTCAGAATAGCCCGGTCTGGTTATTCCTGCTTAACTGGTGACCATCACATAATCTTGCTATGCTTGTATTACTTAGTATGACATTAAACGGTGGATCTTTATGGCACGAGTAACCAGCCTTACCCTCGGTGAACACTTCAACCAATTCGTCAGTGACATGCTCCAGTCTGGCCGTTACGGTAACTCATCCGAAGTTGTCCGCGATGCTTTACGTCTGATGGAAGCTCGCGAGCAACGTATTAAGAACGTTCGTGAAATGGTGCTGGCAGGTCTGAATTCTCCGGTCAGCGAAAACAGCATGGATGATATTTTTGAAAGGGCGGTCAGGGACGTAGATAATGCCAAAATATAATATTTCTGATTTGGCTGAAGCAGATATATTAGATATTGCACGTTACTCAATTTGACAGTTTGGTCACCAACAGGCTAAATGTTATCACGATGAATTAAAGAAAACATTCGAGCTATTAGCTGCATCGCACTGGATTGGTCGGGAATGTGACTGGATATGTGCCGGAATGCGGCGTTTCGAGTTCAAAAAACACTCTGTCTACTACATATCACAGGGTGACGATATCTTCATTTCACGCGTCATTCACCAGTCTATGGACATCGATATACTCGACTTTCCTGAATAAGCCAGCCCGGAGTGTCTCTCAGAATAGCCCGGCAACCGGCGTGCGGGTAATATGCTGCGCTCCGTTAATGACTTTTCTGCCGCGTAACAAAATGCTGTCACCTTGCCGGGCGTTGATCTGCGCCTCATCCGTCACTTCAATATGCTGTTCGAGGATAACATTGCCGCTGATCCGGGCATTGCCCTGCACGATGACGTCGTCATCCAGCAGCAAAGGGCCGCCCTGTAACCATGCATGTCCGCCCACCCGCACATGGTGTTTAAGCACGCAGTTGCCTTCCACCAGCGCATGTTCCGCCACCTGCGCGCTGTAGCGCAGGGTGGGAATGGCATCCTCTTCGCGTCCGGCAATAATTCGCGCATTACCGTAGACGCTGGCGCAATCGCAGACCCAGACATCGTTGAGTTCGTTGCCCTCAAGAATGGCGAAATCAAACACTTCAGCGCGGTGCTCAACAAAGGCATAGTTAAGAATGGCATCACCATAAATTTGTGCCTGATGCAGCACGCGCGTGTGGGTGAGTGTTGCCCGGTCATAAATTTGCAGGATCAGAGCATTATCCGGCGTCAATCCCTGCGCGGCGATGATTTCGCAGCCGTGTAAAATACGCGCGTCGCCGTAAAGATGGCAGTGGCCGCGGACGGTGGTGGACTGAACCGTGACGTTGTCACTAATTAACGCCCCATGGCTCAGTTGCGATCCGTCAATCCAGGCGTTATTGGCAATAATGACATGGTGGCAAATTACGCAGGGCCGGGTAATGCGGGCATTGTCCCGTAGCTGGCTACCGGCAAAGACGATGCTGTTCTCATCATAGATCCAGCAGTCGCCGTGCTGTGAAAGCACCTCTTCACTGTCCACCCAGCCGCCCGCACTGCCGGCAGAGACGTCGCCGAAATCCTTCAGGGCAATAATCTGGCGCAGGGACAGACTCTGTTTTTCGCCGTTAAGTTGATAGCTGAAGCTGCGGCAATCATCGCTGAGACGGTATTTATTCATTCGCTGATTCCATTGTTTGCTCAGGATAAACGTAGCAAATTTTGCGATACTGGCTATTCAGAATAAAAAACAATAAAATGCATTTTAAATGCAACTTATATAGCGCGTGGACAAAAAATGCGCCAAAAGGAACCGGTATGACCAGTTTTGATGAAAACTACTTTACTGAACAATATGGCTTAACCCGCACCCACTCCGAGGTGCTGAATGCGGTGAGGTTCGCCAGACCGGGCAAAACGCTCGATCTGGGCTGCGGTAACGGACGCAACAGTTTATATCTTGCGGCCAACGGTTATGAGGTAACGGCATGGGATAAAAATCCCATGAGCATCAACAATATTGAAAGTATTCGCCAGACGGAAGGGATCAACAACCTGCAAACGGCGGTGGTGGATCTCAATAGTCTGAATTTTGACGGCGAGTACGATTTTATTCTCTCCACCGTGGTGCTGATGTTCCTGGAAGCCAGCACCATTCCGGGGCTTATCGACAACATGCAGCGCTGCACTAAACCGGGTGGATATAACCTGATTGTTGTGGCGATGGATACGGCGGATTTCCCGTGCAGCGTCGGTTTTCCGTTCGCGTTTAAAGAGAATGAGCTGCGCCAGTACTATGCGGGCTGGGAGATCGAAAAATATAATGAAGACGTCGGCGAGTTACACCGCACCGACGCCAGTGGAAACCGTATCAAGCTGCGCTTTGCCACGCTGCTGGCGCGTAAAGCTTAACGCGCGGCCAGCAGACAAAGCGTGCGGGCGACCTGATACGACGCCTCGAAGGATTTCACGGGTAAGAACTCGAACTGCGAGTGAAAATTATGCGCGCCAGTGAAGAAGTTTGGCGTCAGTAATCCTTTCGCGGAGAGTGCTGCGCCGTCGGTGCCTCCGCGCATCGGTGTCGGTTTCGGGGTAATACCGAGTGTCTCCATCGCCTCGAACAGCAGATCGACCGCACGTCGATCTTCACCCAGCGCGTTGCTGATATTGCTGTAGATGTCGCTAATCTCTATGTCGACTTTCGCCGTGGGGTGCTGGGCGGCGATCTTCTCTGCGACTTCGCGAAGCTGGGTTTTACGCTGTTCGAAACCCGACAGGTCGAAATCGCGGATGCTGGCGCTCAGGCGCGCGTGGCCTTGCACGGCCTCCATCCCGTTAAACCAGATGTAACCCTCGCGACCTTCGGTATTTTCCGGCGTCTGCTGGCGGTCGAAACAGGCGACATAGTCCATGGCCATCAGCAATGGGTTGACCAGCACGCCTTTGGCGGACATGGGATGCGCGGTCACGCCGGTAAAATGGATCGTGGCTGAGGCGGCATTAAAGTTCTCAAAGACAATTTCGCCTTTTTCGCAGCAGTCGATGGTCCAGGCAAAATCAACGTCAAATCGCTTCAGATCCAGCGCCTTAGCGCCACGTAAACCCACTTCTTCATCCGGCACAAAAGCGACAACGATATCCCCGTGCTGGTCTTCAGCGCGCAGGTTTTCCAGCAGCGCCATAACCACCGTCACCGCTGCTTTATTGTCGGCGCCCAGCACGCTGGTGCCGTCGCTGAAGATAATCTCCTCCCCGGGATAGGCCAGAATTTCAGGGTGCTCGCTGACGCGTAACCAGATCTCTTTTTGCCCATTAAGACAGAGGTCTTTACCTTCAAAACGCAGTATCTGCGGATGGATATCCGGCGACAGCCCCACGTCCACGGTATCAATATGGGTGATAAAACCGACCTTTGGCGCCCCCGGAACCGTGCCTTTTTTGACGGCGGTGACGGTGGCATGTTCGTCCAGCACAATGTCCTCTAATCCCAGCGCCTGTAACTCCTGGGCCAGAAGTCGCGCCATGTCGAACTGGCCTGGCGTGGTGGGCAGGGTGGTCGCGCCTGGGTCACTCTGACTGGTGATGGCAAGGTAGCGGAAGAAGCGTTGTGTTAATTGACTGCTCAGAGTCGATGTCATAGTGAATCCTTCTTTATTCGATTTATACCCCTCATACTTCAAGTTGCCTGTGTGTTGGCTTTCCTCGCTCACCCCGGTCACTTACTCCAGTAAGCTCCCGGGGACTCGCTGCGTTGCCGCCTGCATGCAACTCGAATTATTTTGGGTATATCAGGTGCTTGCCGTATGACTTTAATGTTATTTATGAACAGGCAAACAACAAGCACTATTTGGCACACGGACAGAAAATGAAAGGAAAATCGATGACTCGCAAACAGACAACATTTGCACTGGCCTTCCTTGCGTTGGCGGTGAGCTCCCCTGTTGCGGCAAAAACGCTGGTTTACTGCTCAGAAGGCAGCCCGGAAAACTTTAACCCACAACTTTATACCTCCGGCACCAGTGTGGACGCCAGCGCCGTCCCGGTCTATAACCGCCTTGTTGATTTTAAAGCGGGTACCACTGAGCTGCAGCCGAGCCTCGCAGAAAGCTGGGATGTCAGTGACGACGGCAAAGTTTATACCTTTCATCTGCGCAAAGGGGTGAAGTTCCAGAGCAATAAATTCTTCACGCCGACGCGGGATTTTAATGCCGACGACGTTATCTTTTCTTTTATGCGGCAGAAAGATCCGCAGCACCCGTATCACAACGTCTCCAGCGGTAATTACTCGAACTTTGAAAGCCTGGAATTCGGCAAACTAATCACCGCCATCGATAAGATTGACGATAATACGGTGCGGTTTACGCTTGCCCATCCGGAAGCGCCTTTTGTGCCAGATTTGGCCTGGTACTTTGCATCGATTCTGTCGGCAGAATACGCCGATGCGATGCTCAAAGCGGGCACCCCGGAGAAGGTGGATATGGAGCCGATTGGCACCGGGCCCTTTAAACTCGCCCAGTACCAGAAAGATTCACGCATTCTGTTTACCGCCTTCCCGGAATACTGGCAGGGCAAGGCCAATATCGATCGGCTGGTGTTCAGCATTACCCCTGACGCCTCGGTGCGGGTAGCTAAACTTGAAAAAAATGAATGTCAGGTGATGCCGTTCCCTAATCCGGCAGACTTGCCGCGCCTGAAAGAGAACAAAGATATTCAGCTTATGAGTAAGGCCGGATTAAACACCGGATTCCTCGCCTTTAATACCCAAAAAGCGCCGCTGGATAATGTGAAAGTACGCTAGGCGCTGGCGCTGGCTATCAATAAGCCAGCGATCATCAATGCCGTTTTCCAGGGAACCGGGACGGCGGCTAAAAATCTGCTGCCGCCGGGAGTGTGGAGCGCTGACAGCGAGCTTGAGGACTACGCATATTCTCCTGAGCAAGCCAAAACCCTGTTGAAAGAAGCCGGTCTGGCGGAGGGAACCATCATCGATTTATGGGCCATGCCGGTCCAGCGCCCTTATAACCCGAACGCTAAACGGATGGCCGAAATGATCCAGGCTGACTGGGCGAAAGTAGGGATCAAGGCCAAAATCGTCACCTACGAATGGGGTGAATACCTCAAAAGGGTGAAGGGCGGTGAGCATCAGGCCGCGCTGATGGGCTGGACCACCGCGACCGGTGACCCGGATAACTTCTTCGGTCCTCTCTTTACCTGTCAGTCGGCGCAGGGGGGCTCCAACTCAGCCAAATGGTGTAACCTGGCATTTGATAAAATTATTGCCGAAGCCAAAGCCACCACTGATCTCAGCAAACGTACGGCCTTATATAAACAGGCCCAGCAGATGATGCATGATGAAATGCCCGCCGTCATGATTGCCCATTCGACGATTTTCGAACCGGTGCGTAAAGAGGTAAAAGGTTATGAAATCGATCCCTTTGGCAAACATATTTTCTACCAGGTGGATGTGAATAAATAAAGGCTCTGCGCCGGTGTCCGAAAGGGCACCGGCGTTTTGTTATTGTCACCTTCGAGTCGCTGCATTTTTCACCAGCATGGTTCCTGCCTGTTTGCTATACCTTTTATGGCATCTACACATAAAAGGGCTTTCCATGCGGACTCTATATAAAGTTGCAATTCTGGGCGGGCTGCTCGCGCTCGCAGGCTGTGGATCAAAGGTCACTCAACCGGCGCAATTTTCCGGTTTCTTAAAAGATTATTCAGGCCTGCAAAAAACGACCTCAGCCAGCGGCAAGCCGGTATTACGCTGGGTCGACCCGTCGTTTGATGACAGCAAATACGACAGCATTGTTTTTCATCCCGTTGTCTATTATCCCGTGCCGAAACCTACCGGTCAGGTCAGCCAGCAAACGCTTGATGGGCTGCTCGCCTACACCAACAGCAAGCTGAAAGCCGCTGCCGCCCAGCGTAAACCGCTGGTGACGTCGCCGGGTGCACGCAGTCTGATATTCCATGGGGCAATTACCGGTGTCGACAGCAGTAAACAAGGAATGCAGTTCTATGAAGTGTTGCCGGTCGCGCTGGTGGTGGCTGGCGCGCAGGTGGCGACAGGCCATCGCACAATGAATACCCATCTTTTCTTCGAAGGGGAATTGATTGATGCGCAAACCAATAAACCGGTGATTAAAGTGGTTCGTCAGGCAGAAGGTAGAGACCTGAGCAATGAAAATACGCCAATAACCGTGGAGACGCTGAGAAAAGTGGTGGATGACATGGCGACGGATGCCACCATGTTTGATGTGTTCAGAAAATAACACCCTGGCGCCATCCATCAGGATGGCGCAACAGGTCATGATGCCAGCCGGGAACGCAGTAAAAACTTACCGGGATTTGCAAACATCACCAGGTTGCCGCTGAGGATCAACAGCAGGCCGACGATACCGTTCAGGTGCCAGCTATATCCTTCGTACAGGGTGGAAAAGCTCAGCGCCACCAGTGGAAATAGCAGGGTGCTGTAGGCGGCATTGCTGGCGCCGATCCTGCCCACCAGGGTGAAATAGGCGCCAAAGGCAATCACCGAACCGAAAATCGCCAGATAGATCAGCGCGCCCAGGTAACTGATGCTCCACTCCGGCGTAAAATTGTCGCCGCGAACCAGCGCAATGGCCCCCATCACCAGCGTGCCGTACAACATCGCCCAGGCGTTGGTGGTCATGGTTTCCAGCCCTTTACGCTGGTGGCGTAAACTCAGCATATTCCCCAGCGAGAAGCCGAAAGTGCCCAGCAGCGAAAGGCCAATACCCAACAGTTGCGTGCTGTTAAAACCGCTGGCGAGCAGATCGTCCCAGAATAGGGTGACGATTCCGCAAATACCCAGGGCGGCTGCCGGGTAAAAGCGTGACGGCGGCTTCTGGCCAAAGAACAGGAAGCTGTTGATGGCATTGAACAGCACCGCCATGGAAAAGATAACCGACTCAAGCCCGGTATTGATCCACGCAGCCGCGGTGTAGAAGCAGATGAAGTTAAACCCAAAGACGCAGCAGCCCTGTAGCATACAAAACAGATGGTCCTGAAGGCTCAGCGCGCGCAGCCGACGCAGGGCGATCAACACCGTCATCAGGGTGATGCTCGCCAGCGCAAAGCGCCAGAAAATAGACACCGGCGCCGGCACCGGACCCTGCTGCAAGAAAATCGCAATCCACGTCGTTCCCCAGATTACCACCACCAGACAATACAAAAATGCGTTCATTATTGTTCCTGTTGAGTCAGTCAGCCTTCAGTGTCGGGGTAATAAAGGTTGCTGGCTTGCATAAACACCGCAGCCACTTGCAAATTCTTGCGCTTTTTTAGGGAAAGGCTGGAATCGGGAGGGGGTAATTCATAGACTGGTCTTCTGGTTACTTATTTGTAAAGCGCGGTGATGCAACCTACCTATCAAGCCTTTGAAAACCTGAAACATCATAATGCCATCCTGCATGACTCAGTGGCATTGCATTCCGGTATCCAGCTTGCGGCCTGGTCAAATAAGCGCGATAACATTACCCAGCTTTGCGACCATCACACCCTGAGCCTGTACGTTGCCGACGGCTATGAGAGTTACCACAAAACCGCCTCCGGCTGGAAAAATGGCGGCGGGCCGGACAGATTTTGCCTGTTGCCTCAGGCGAGTGAATCCTGCTGGGATATCCGTGATGATCTGTCGTTTGTTCACCTTTACTGTACCGATGAACATCTGCGGGAAATTGGTGAGCGTATCTGGGATCGCAGTCCGGCATCCTTTACCCTCGATGAGAAAACCTTCTGCCAGGATGAGCGGATCACCGCACTTTATCGTCAGTTTTTGCTCGGCAGCGACTGGCATCAGAAGGCTAACCAGCTGACATTCAGTACCGCATCAACGCTGCTGCTGACCCATCTGATTCAGCACTACAGCAACGTACAGTGGCGTTTACCGGGCGTAAAAGGGGGGCTGGCTCCGGCGGTACTGCGCCTGGTGCAGGACTGGATAGAAGCCCATCTTGCTGAACCGCTGTTGCTGGGGGATCTGGCAGCGCAGGCGTCGCTGAGTGAGTACCATTTTGCCCGTATGTTCCGCCAGTCAATGGGACTGGCGCCGCACCAGTATGTGATGCAGCGACGGATGGCGCTGGCGAAGACCCGACTGTTGAACACCGATTTACCCCTGACGGAGATTGCCATGTCATGTGGGTTCAGCTCCGCCAGCCATTTCAGCAACCGCTTCCGTGCGGTCTATGGTCAAACGCCGTCGCAACTACGCGCGCTTCGTCCGTAGCAGGGCGGCGTAGCAGATACCGCCCGCAATCAGCCCCCAGAACGCCGATCCTACGCCGAGCAACGTCACTCCGCTGGCGGTCACCAGGAAGGTGACAATAGCGGCATCACGCTCTTTTTCGTGCGCCAGCGCCTGGAACAGGCTGCCGCCGATGGTTCCCAGCAGCGCCAGCCCGGCCAGTGTCTGGATCCAGCTGAGCGGCAGGGCAGCCAGCAGCGAGGTGATGGAGCCGCCAAAAATCCCCGCCAGCAGATAAAACATGCCCGCCGCCGCAGAGGATTTCCAGCGCTGTTGCGCATCCGGATGGGCATCGGGGCTTTGACAGATAGCCGCGGTAATGGCCGCGATACAAATCGAGTAGACGCCGAAGGGGGACAGCACCAGCGCCAGACCACCGGTAAAGATAATCAGCGGCGAAACTGCAACCCGGTAGCCTGCCGCCTGCATGGTGGCGAAGCCGGGAGCATTTTGCGATGCCATAGTGGCAAGGAAAAAGGGAATGCCAATGCTGACAAGGGCCGTTGGATTAAACTCCGGGCGGATAAACTGCGGCATCGCCAGCGCGAAGGTCAGTTTATCAGTGACAACGTCACCGTTAAGTCCGGCAACCAGGGCGCCGATGACCAGGGTGGCGACGATGGCATAGCGAGGCGCGAGCGCTTTACAGATAAGCCAGGCCAGTAGCATACTGCCGCACAGTACAAAATGCCCTTCAACATTACTGAATGCCTGAAGTCCAAAGCGCAGCAGGATACCTGCTAACATGGCTGCCGCCAGCGTATGCGGAATAACTTTCATCAGGCGGGCAAACAGGCCGGTTACGCCGCAGAGCACGATCAGCGCGTTGGCGAAGATAAATACCCCTACGGCTTCACCCAGCGACAGTCCTTCAAGGCTGGTGGCCAGCAAAGCGGCCCCCGGTGTTGACCACGCGGTCAGCACCGGCATGCGATACCACAGGGTCAACGCAAGGGTGCTAACGCCCATGCCAAGGCCGAGTGCGGTCATCCAGCCTGCAATCTGTTCCGGCGTGGCTCCCGCCGCTGCGGCTGCCTGCCAGATAATGGCTGCTGAACTGGCATAGCCGACGAGTACAGCGACAAAGCCTGCCAGAATGGTAGAGAATGGAAAGGAAGTGACGCGCATACTGAGTCCCTGAGGGTGATGATATTCGCCAATATTAACATTGTGCGTTATAGCGTACAAGAAAGGTAAGTCCGAACGACAGGAGCATGAATGGAACTGGCATTTTATCTGGCAACAACCCTCAAAACGCTGCGCCAGGCACGGGGCTGGAGTCTGTCGAAACTGGCGGAGCAGACCGGCGTCTCCAAAGCGATGCTCGGGCAAATTGAGCGTAACGAATCCAGTCCGACGGTTGCCACCCTGTGGAAAATTGCGACCGGGTTAAACGTGCCGTTCTCAACGTTTATTGCTCCGCCGCAGGGCGAAAAACCAGATGCTTACGATCCCGATCAGCAAAACATGGTGATCACGCCGATTTTCCCCTGGGATGAGGCGCTGCGTTTTGACTGCTTCTCCATCAGCCTCGCACCGGGCGCTGTCAGTGAGTCCACGCCTCATGAAAAAGGGGTGATTGAGCACGTGGTGACGATCGCAGGCATTCTGGATATCTGCGTTGACGGACAGTGGCAAACCTTAACGGCGGGAATGGGGATCCGTTTTAATGGCGATAAGCCGCACGCCTACCGCAACAGTACTGCCAGCACGGTACATTTCCATTCGTTGATCCATTACCCGAAATAAAAAAGTCATATGCAATTATGCGCCAAAGAACAATGACGACGATTCACCTTGATCTACCGAGTGGCGGGGGAATATCTGAATTAAGATTTATCATTGACTTACTGCACGATTTTTTATTTAGACTTTTAATCAGGGGAGTGATTTTTATAAAATGATTTTGCCAGGACTATTGGTTGACACTGCGTTGAGTTTTACCGTGCTATAAATTCGCCATCATTTAAAACTGGAAATATAAAAGATGCGAGTAAATATACGCCTGGCTGAAACAATTGAACGTAGTGTAGTTAATACTAGCGGTGGTCACGTTAATGTCATTACTGACGGACAGCAACGTGCTTTTAATATTCAGGAGCCCCAGCTAAGGAGAGCTATACAACGGGTTCGTGGACGGGAGCCAAATGATGTTTTTGTAAGAAGTCCAACAAATCCACCGTTGACGGTAGATCTTTACCCGGAATTTAACTGGTCACAGGTCCAGGCGCATCTTGATATTATGGGTGCCCAGGTTCTGGATATGAGTTTATCCCCTGAAATCGTTGCGCAAACGGATCTTGTCAATAACAGCTCGGTCAGCGGAACATTTCGTGTGAACCTAAATACCACTGTTACCGATACTGTCACTTCCAGTTGGCAGATTCAGCATGGAATTGCAGTTGGCCAGTCGGTTAGCTACTCGGTTGGCACCATATTTGGCGGCGAAACGTCGTTTGAGTACAACCATACCTGGGGTGAAGGTGGCGAACACTCTCGCTCTACTTCGCTGAGTACTGGTGCTGAGGTTGAAGTAGCCCTCGAACCTGGACAAGCGGTGACCGCTTCAATTATATCGAACAGAGGACAGGCGAGGGTTCAGGTACGATATCGCTCACGGCTGACAGGTGGTGTGGCGATGAATTACAACCCGCGGCACAATAATAGCCATTTTTGGATTCATCCTGTTGGGCAAATGATGGATAATATTCCAACGCCGCAGCATCTTGACACGGTTGAAACGCTGCAAATCGGCATGTTTACGTCGACCCGGGTTGAGATCCGCGACAAAGAAACAACTCGGTTATTAAAAACCTTTATAATCCGTGGTAATGATCAATCAGAGCCTGACTGGATTATTCGACCGCCAGCTGTACATCTCCCTCTGCCGGTAGGAAAAAGTTAAGTGCCAGGTATAGGCTTTAGAATGAAATAAAGATATCGGTGGGTAATTTCTTATTATAATCTATTACCTGCTTACCTTTTTTAAAAAAACAGTCATTGTCTTTTGGCATATAGTTTGTTGTTCTGGATTTTAAAGCCTGTATGCTTACAGGCTTTTTTATTTTCTCGACGGGAGGTATAACCACGTTATTGCGGATGACTTCCCAGCAAATTTTTTCATCTATGCCTTACAGTCTTGTAGAAAATGCCCCTGCTGAAGGTGGTGAAACGCCGGGGAACTGACTACAATAGCCGCCATTTTGCCCATAATGGATAACGAAGACTGTATGCGCCTGCAATCCCATCATCTTGAACTTTTAAGCCCGGCCCGTGATACCGCGATCGCTCGCGAAGCAATACTGCACGGCGCGGACGCAGTCTACATCGGTGGACCAGGGTTTGGCGCCCGGCATAATGCCAGCAACAGCCTGCAGGACATTGCCGCGCTGGTGCCTTTTGCCCATCGCTATGGCGCAAAAGTCTTTATTACCCTCAATACCATTCTGCATGATGACGAGCTGGAGCCCGCGCAGAAGCTGATCACCTCGCTGTATGAGACCGGAGTAGATGCGCTGATTGTCCAGGATATGGGCATTATGCAACTGGATATTCCGCCCATTGAGCTGCATGCCAGCACCCAGTGCGATATCCGCAGCGTCGAAAAAGCAAAATTCCTCTCAGATGCCGGTTTCAGCCAGATTGTTCTGGCTCGCGAGCTTGATCTTAAGGCGATCCACAATATTCACCAGGCCACCGACGCCACCATTGAATTCTTTATTCATGGCGCACTTTGCGTGGCCTATTCCGGGCAGTGCTATATTTCCCATGCTCAGACTGGTCGCAGCGCAAACCGGGGCGACTGCTCTCAGGCCTGTCGACTGCCCTACACCCTGAAAGACGATCAGGACCGCGTGGTCTCATATGAGAAACATCTGCTGTCGATGAAAGATAACGATCAGAGTGAGAACCTGGCTGCTCTGATTGATGCCGGTGTGCGCTCCTTCAAAATTGAGGGGCGTTATAAAGATATGAGCTATGTAAAAAATATCACCGCGCATTATCGCCAGATGCTGGATGTTATCATTGAAGATCGCGGCGATCTGGCGCGCGCATCCGCCGGGCGCACCGAGCATTTCTTTATTCCGTCGACAGATAAAACCTTCCACCGCGGCAGTACGGATTACTTTGTTAATGCGCGTAAGGGCGATATTGGCGCCTTTGATTCGCCGAAGTTTATCGGCCTGCCGGTGGGTGAAGTGTTGAAGGTCGCCAAAGACCATCTCGACGTGGAAGTCAGCGAACCACTGGCCAATGGCGATGGCCTGAACGTGATGATCAAGCGTGAGGTCGTGGGTTTTCGGGCTAATACGGTGCAAAAGACCGGTGAGAACCGCTATCGTGTCTGGCCAAACGAAATGCCCGCGGAGATGTACAAAGTGCGTCCCCATCATCCGCTCAACCGCAACCTCGACCATAACTGGCAACAGGCGCTGACCAAAACCTCCAGCGAACGCCGTATCGCCCTCGATATCAACCTTGGCGGCTGGCAAGAGCAGTTGATCCTCACCTTAACCAGTGAGGACGGCGTCAGCATTACCCATACGCTTGATGGGCAGTTTGCCGAAGCCACCAATGCTGAGAAGGCCCTGAACGGCCTGAAAGACGGCATGGCGAAACTGGGACAGACGCTCTATTACGCTCGTCATATTGATGTGACGCTGCCGGGGGCGCTGTTTGTGCCGAACAGCGTGTTGAATCAGTTCCGTCGCGAAGCCGTTGAGATGCTGGACGATGCCCGTCTGGCAAACTACCAGCGCGGTAGCCGCAAAGCGGTCTCGGTGCCGCCTCCGGTTTACCCGGAAACGCACCTTACGTTTTTATCTAACGTCTACAACCACAAGGCCCGTGAGTTTTATCAGCAATACGGCGTGCAGTTGATTGACGGCGCTTACGAGATGCACGAAGAGAAGGGCGATGTGCCGGTGATGATCACCAAACATTGCCTGCGCTTTGCGTTTAACCTTTGCCCGAAACAGGCCAAAGGCAACATCAAAAGCTGGAAGGCAACGCCGATGCAGCTGGTGCATGGGGATGAAGTGCTGACTCTGAAATTTGACTGCCGTCCGTGCGAAATGCATGTGGTCGGCAAAATCAAAAATCACATTCTGAAGATGCCGATGGCTGGTAGCGTGGTGGCCTCGGTTAGCCCTGAAGATCTGCTGAAAACCCTGCCAAAACGCAAAGGCGCGTAATTGCATTAGAAACGGCAGCCATGAGGCTGCCGTTTGTCTTTGAAACTTAACGTTTATCTTCCGGCGGGCGTGGCGGTTTTTTACCGTCGTGGTTCGCTGCTTTCCCGTCGTGATTGTCGGCTTTGCCGTCGCGCTTCGGCGGCGGTGCATCACGGTTTTCTTTTTTATCACCGTGCTTCCACTCTTTACCGTCGTGCTTGCCGTCCTGTTTGCGGTTCTCATCTTTGTGCTGATGATTACCGTCCTGGGTTACCGGGTGCTTCGGCGGCGGTGGAACGTCGTCAGCCGCAAAAACAAAAGAAGACAAACTCATGGCCACAATGGCAGACAACGTCACTAACTTTTTCATACTTATTTTCCATATCAATGTGTTGACTCGGATGCATTTCAACAACAAATCGTGGAGAGAGTGTGGAGGCCATTTCAATTAAGAGTATTCTGCTCAAAGGCGCAAATTAATGCGCCTTAAACCCGGCCCAGGCCATCAGCAGGCGGAACAGCAACCCGACCAGCGCCAGGCTCATAACGCTGCCGCCCCACAAAATAGCCAGCCATAACAGACGATATCCAGGTGATTGTTGCATCAATGATAACCCTCCCCATGTTGCACCTTGCCGCGAAAGACGTAATAGCTCCAGAAGGTGTAGACCAGAATAATCGGGATGATCAGCAGGGCGCCGGGCAGCATAAAGCCCTGGCTTTGCACGGGCGCTGCCGCCTGCCAAAGGGTAACGGCAGGGGGGATAATGTGCGGCCAGATACTGATCCCAAGCCCGGCAAAGCCAAGAAACATCAGCCCCAGCGTCAGAATAAACGGCAGGCGATGGCTGCGGGGATCGTCCAGTTTGCGCCACTGCCACAGACTTAGCAGGGCAACCAGCCCCGGAACCGGCAACAGATAGCAGAGATTAGGCAGCGTAAACCAGCGGGCGGCAATGGCCGGGTGGGAAAGCGGCGTCCACAGACTTATCACGGCGAATACGGCCAGCAGGATCAGCAGTAACGTCCTGGCGCAGCGGCGCATCCTGCCCGCAAGCGGGTTCACACTTTTCATGATAAGCCAGGTTGCGCCCAGTAAGGCATAGCTCATCATCAGCCCAAAACCGCAGAACAGGGTAAAAGGCGTCAGCCAGTCGAAAGCGCCTCCGGCATAACTGTGCGCGGAAACCGGAATGCCATTAATCACGGCCCCGACAACCACGCCCTGGCTAAAGGTGGCGAGGACTGAGCCGCCAGTAAACGCCTTATCCCAGAAAGGGCGGTGCGCTGGCGTGGCTTTAAAGCGGAATTCAAAGGCCACGCCGCGAAAGATAAGCCCGATTAACATCAATGTGAGCGGGATAGTCAGGGCATCGACGATCACCGCATAGGCCAGCGGAAATGCGCCAAAAAGCGCCGCGCCGCCCAGTACCAGCCAGGTTTCATTGCCGTCCCACACCGGGGCAACGCTGTTGACCATCACATCGCGATCGGTTGCATTTTTCACCGCCGGAAAGAGAATGCCAATGCCCAAATCAAAACCATCCATCACGATATACATCAGGGTGGCAAAGACGATAATCACAAACCAGATTAGCGAAAGATCGATACCCATTACGGCTTCTCCTGGGTCATAAAGTCAGTGCTGGCGGCGCTGAGGGGACGCGCAGGGCGACCATCATCTGTATTAGTCGCGACTTGATCTGACACTTGACCTTGAAAGGTTGAGAGTTACCGGTTTTGATATGGGTGTCGAATCC
>NZ_CBFFRJ010000067.1:0-27401 GCF_965644225.1 Phytobacter sp. V91
CCATAAATTAACCTGCTTTTGATGTTGGATTGAACATATCAAAATCAGGCAATTACACAATTTTATGTACAGGCTCGGCAAATGATTACGCCGTACCACCGACGGTCAGATTGTCCACTTTCAGCGTCGGCTGGCCTACGCCTACCGGCAGGCTCTGACCCTCTTTACCGCAAACGCCCACGCCGTTATCCAGCTTCAGATCGTTGCCGACCATTGAAATCTGCTGCATGGCTTCAATACCGGAGCCGATCAAGGTTGCGCCTTTTACTGGTTTCGTTACTTTCCCCTTCTCGATCAGATAAGCCTCGGAAGTGGAGAAGACGAATTTGCCGGAGGTGATATCCACCTGGCCGCCACCGAAGTTAGGGGCATAAATACCAAATTCAACCGACTCAATGATTTCCTGCGTCGTGGATTTTCCGGCCAGCATATAGGTGTTGGTCATTCGTGGCATCGGTAAATGCGCATAAGACTCACGCCGTCCGTTACCGGTCGGTGCAACCCCCATCAGGCGGGCATTTAGCTTGTCCTGCATATAGCCTTTCAGGATGCCGTTTTCGATCAACACATTGTACTGACCCAGCGTCCCCTCATCATCAATGGAAACAGAACCACGACGATCTGCCATGGTGCCATCATCCACGACGGTACAGAGTTCAGAGGCCACCAGTTGGCCCATTTGCCCACTGAAAACAGAGGTGCCACGGCGATTAAAATCACCTTCCAGACCATGCCCTACCGCCTCGTGCAGCAAGACGCCAGGCCAGCCTGCGCCGAGCACAACCGGCATGGTGCCAGCGGGTGCTGCCACTGCAGAAAGGTTAACCAGCGCCATACGAACGGCTTCTCTCGCCCAGGCATCTGCGCGAACATCGCCGTCCACATCCTGCAGGAACCAGTCATAACCGAAACGCCCGCCACCGCCGCTTGAACCGCGTTCGCGCTTGCCATCGTCTTCCACTTGCACACTCACCGAAAGGCGCACTAACGGGCGAACATCCGCAGCCAGGGTACCGTCCGTTGCGGCAACCAGAATCAGTTCATACACCCCGGTCAGGCTGGCGGTCACTTCCTGCACGCGTTTATCCGCAGCACGGGCTACTTTGTCCACCCGGCGCAGAATATCCAGCTTTTCTTCCCGGCTCATGCTCTGTAAAGGATCGATGCTGGAGTACAATCCCTGGTGCTCTACGGCTCCCAGCGTCTGCACCCGGCCATCTCCCGCATCACGCACAATAGTCCGCGCCGCCTGAGCACTCTGCTCCAGCGCCAGCATGTTGATTTGGTCCGCATAGGCAAAACCGGTTTTCTCACCGCTCACCGCACGCACGCCGACGCCCTGATCGATATTGTACGAGCCGTCTTT
Source organism: Phytobacter sp. V91 (assembly GCF_965644225.1). NCBI lineage: Bacteria > Pseudomonadati > Pseudomonadota > Gammaproteobacteria > Enterobacterales > Enterobacteriaceae > Phytobacter > Phytobacter sp. V91. Next base: position 1,367 of record NZ_CBFFRJ010000067.1, read on the forward strand.
GATAATGCTGTCTTCCAGCACCCAGGACTCGTGATAGCTCGACTGAAAGTAGAGATCGCCATAGTCGAGTCGACGCTCGGTTAATTGGCCAAGAATGGAAAACAGATCCTGATGACTCAGGCCATTTGCTGCCAGTAATTGTTCGCTTACCAGGTTCAGACTCATCGTTAGCTACTCGTCGTTGCCGCCACAAAGGGCGGTAAAAATGTCATGTATCAAGATTGAGGCAATTCTCGGATGCCGTCAAATCATTGCTTTTTCTCTGTTCGCGCCTGGCGAAGCACTTCGTTGATCTGCGGTCTGTCCACCGGACCCGTTATCTGGTAACGCAAAATAGAGACTTTATTCCACAATGGGGCCAGTACTTTACTGGCGGCGAATACCGCAGCGCCCACAATCGGATTCACGGCAAAGGCAGCGGCTACGCCAACGGTCGCAGAAATCTCAGGCGCCACAACCGCTTCAATATTGAGCTGCCGCTGTACCAGATCCACTGAGCCTTTCATAGCGATATCGGCTTCAAGCCCATCCACCAGCGTGTCATCGGTATGCAGTACGCCATCTTTGATCCACGCCGAGCTGCGGATGGAATCAAAGAAGAAGCCGTCATTGCTGAAGGTATCACTGAAGTCGAAACGCAGCTTACGCAGCAACGCATCCACACTAAACAGGCGCAGTAATTGCCCGGCATGGCCGGTACTCACCTCAGTAATCGTCCCTTTGCCTAACTGGGTACGCAGAATGCCGTTAAGAGACTCTTCCTGCGGGAGCCATGGCGGGCTGCGCCAGTGCAAATCGTAATTCACATCAAAAGATGCGTTGCGTATGGGCGTGGAGAGGCCAAAGAACCCCATGGCGGCATCGATTTTCTCACCACGCAATGCCCCTTTGATGGAGGTACGCTCGCCTCCCGTGCGATTAACCCATTCACCGTCAGCGGTCAGACGGGCGAAACCACTGTCTACCAGGCCATTGGCCAGGGTGAGAGTATCGCCTTTGATGGTAAAGTCACCGTCGATACGTCCGTATTTTTGTCCCCACAGCCAGCATTCCTCGCAGCGCAATTGCAGATCAGGCCAGCCGGTAAAGTCCACCTGCGATTTACCCCGCAGCAGGGTCGTGGGTGACGAAATGTCATTATCGTCCGATGAGGTGGCCGTCGGGTTGTAATAGAGATAACGGATCGCCGCTTTCCAGGGCGCGTTGTCGTTGAGTGTAAACGTACCATTGATTTCTCGCCCCTGCGCTTCAATGACAGAACCGGATGACTGCGGTTGCGAGACGAGGCTCAGGTTGTTCCACTGCTGACCGCCCAGAGTGAGCGCTGGCGTACGTAGGGTAATGCGCGACGGGAAGACCGTTGAATCACTGACGTTACTGGCGACGCCCTGGCGGAACAACGCCAGCCACTGAGCGCCGTTCATGGCCGGCAGGTTTAACTCCACCCCTTCCTCATCCGGCAGCGGCGGCACGGTACGGCTGTCGGAGGCCCAGATAGCACGATCGAGCGTCAGCTTGTTATTCAGCAGCCAGCGGCTGTTGAAGTGATTATTGCTGCCGGCGTTGCCGGTAAGCTCAAAGCTACGTAAATCACCTTCCACCTTCAGCTTAACCGGCAGGGCTTTACCCGACGTTTTATCCAGCGGCGGCGGGAGCTTACTGACAATATTGGTTAAATCGCCATCAAGATTCACGCTGTAACGGGCACCAGAACCGTAAGGCAGATCGATTCCCACTTTCCCTTTCCAGCCCAGGCTGCCGCTAAGTGCCCCACCTAACTGCGGCGGCAGGACATCAGTATGGGCTGGTTGCCAGTTGCCCTCCATATTGACCGCCACCTGGTAGGCCTTCGCTCCCTCGGTGGTCGTAAAATCAATATTCAGTGGCTGGTTAAACCAGGTCGCCTGCAAGGGCTCGCTTTTCAGATTGCCGTTAATAAAGCTGAACTTACCGCGTAAATCTTTCACCGTGCTGTTAATCGGTTTGATGAACAAATCGTTGTGATTGAGCATGACGTCGCCTTTGGCGGTCGTCATGTTGCCATCAAGCGGGATATCAAGATGTAAGCGAGCACTCACATCTCCATCGAGTTGCAGTTCATCAAGCGCAGTAGATAACGTATCTTTAAGCGGCGTCTCTTTGAAATAAGGGCCAACGGCCTTGCCCGGCCCGTTGATATCGGCATCAATCAACAGCTTCTCTTTCAGGTAATCAGGAATGATTGCCGTCAGATTGCTGGCCTTCACGCCGCCCAGCGCCACATCATCGGTCTTCATCCACAGTCCATCGTTGATAAAGTCGAGTTCGATATCGAAATTCTTTAACGCCGGCCAGTCAGGCTGAAACGCAAATGTCGCATTGCGCAATGGGACCAGAACCTCAAACTGCCCTTCGTTATGTTTATAGGGGAAGAGTTTTGGGTTGCCGCCGTAGACCAGGGTAGCATTTTCAGCCTGGCCGCCCTGGATTGCCGCACTGAGGTAATCCACCAGCGCTTTGCCCATCAGGTTTTCCGGGAAATAACGCCAGGCCTGCCCTCCGTCGGTAACGTTAATCCCGGCCAGAATCCCCAGCCATGGCTCATCGCCAGTCGGTTGCAGATAACGGAAATCGCCGCGAGCATGGATAGCTTTGGCCTGCACATCAATGTTTCGCCCGTCCAGCTGTAACCCGCGGGCGTCGCGTTGCCAGTCGAGGGTAGCAACCCCTTTTTCGATTTCCAGCGGCGCACGGAACACCGTGGCATAGGGCATTTTCGCCTGGGTCATTTCCGCGCTCACGCGTCCATGTTCAACGCTACCCGCGAGCGTCCCGGAGAGATGCTCCACCCCTGGTAATAGTTTCCACTGCTTCCAGCCGATATCTTTCCAGTTGGCCTGAAAACGCGTTTTCTCCGTCGCCTGAAGCGGAATATCCAGCGCCAGATTCTCCAGCAGTCCCTCAGGCTGCATGGTGCGCCAGATGTTACCTAATGCCGGGGAGATTCTTTCTGCCACCGGAAGCAGGCCATCCAGATTGCCCAGCTCCACACGGCTGGCGCGAATACGCAGTTCATCACTGCGGGCGCCGTCCGGGCCCCCCGTCTCCTGAGCCGGGATCCAGGCAAGCGCCAGCGACCCTTCTGGCCATGGGCGATCGTCAAGTGTGATACGTGTTTGTGGCACGCTAAACTGCCAGCCTTGCTGCTGACGCGAAACATGAGCGGTCAGATTGTCGACCAACATCTGGTGAACCTTGTCATCGCCCTGCCAGCTGGCGCCGCCTTTTTTCAGCCAGACATCACCACTTTCGACCACGCCTTTATTGAGCGTCATCCAGCCTTCAAGGCTAAACCGGGCTGTATCCAGCGCAACGTTGTCCTGCATCCATTGGCCCAGCCATGGCTTGACATCAATATCGTCCGCCTGCAGCCACAGTTTGCCATTGTTAAGGATCCCGTTGTCATCCCGCAGATCCATTCGGACCTGCATCACGCCATGCTGGCCGGTGAGGCTCGACAAACTCAGTTGCCCTTCTGCACGATGTCGCTGGTGACTATTGAGCCAGGTCAGTTGTGGTATAGAGAGTTCGGCGCGCTGGCCGGAAAGGGTCAGAAAACTCAGGCTGCTGTCGCGCAGATCAAAATGATCAAACTGACGGAGGAAGAGATCGCTGATGCGATCCGTTTCAATACTGTCGCCGGAATTGTTGCGCTGCAGCGGCGTATTGGTCCGCACCGCTAATTGATAAAACGTGAGATCGCGGAACTGCCAACGCATATGCAGCAGACTTTGCCAGATATCCAGCGCCAGCGTGACGCGTTTAACCGACAGACTGCCACCGTCATTGAGCACCGCGCTGACGTCACGAACTTCCAGATTCGGGCCGAAATTTTGCCAACTGGCATGCAGTTGACCGGCATCAACAACAACGCCAGTCCGGGCCTGAATTGTTGCGAGGATCTCAGGGCGCCAGGTGTCAAGATGCGGCAGCGCCAGACGCAGGCCACTCACCAGCAACGCCACGATAACGATAAGCGTTGCCCCTGTAAGTAGCAAAATCCCCGGCAATCGCCTCACGCACCTCTCCTTGTCAACAAAACATCTGGCCCCTGACGGGTCTTACATCATTACTACGTCGAACTGTTCCTGATTATAGAGCGGCTCGATCTGCACTTTTACCTGCTTGCCCACAAAGATTTCAACCTCTGCCAGCGCATGCGACTCTTCGCCTTTTAAGGTTTCCGCCACCGCAGGAGAAGCATAGACCAGGAACCGGTCTGAATCGTAGGCATGATGCACACGGACAATCTCACGCATGATTTCATAGCAGACGGTTTCAACCGTTTTCACCGTCCCGCGTCCATGGCAGGTCGGGCATTCATTGCACAATACATGTTCAACGCTTTCGCGGGTGCGCTTACGGGTCATTTCCACAAGACCCAGCTGCGAGAAACCGTTGATGCTGGTTTTCACCCGATCCTTGCTCAGGGCCTGTTCCAGAGAATGCAGTACGCGGCGGCGATGGTCTTCATTATTCATATCGATAAAGTCGATGATGATAATGCCGCCGAGGTTACGCAAACGAAGCTGACGGGCAATGGCCTGAGTCGCTTCGATATTGGTGTTGAAGATGGTGTCGTCGAGATTACGGTGGCCAACAAAGGCGCCGGTATTGATATCGACAGTGGTCATGGCTTCAGTTTGATCGATAACCAGGTAGCCGCCGGACTTCAGCTCGACTTTTCTCTCCAGCGCGCGCTGAATTTCATTCTCAACGTCGAACAGATCGAAAATCGGCTGGCGACCGCTGTAATGCTCAATCTTACTGGTCATTTCTGGCATGTATTCGGCGGTGAACTCCAGCAACATGTCATAAGTCAGTCGGGAGTCGACGCGGATACGGTCAAGCTGGGCATCAGCAAAATCGCGCAGAACGCGCTGGGCCAGCGCCAGCTCACCATAAAGTTTGTAACGCGTCTGGTTGCGTTTCTTACGCTCCATCACCTTGGTCCAGACCCGTTTGAGGTAGGCCGCGTCAGAGGAGAGATCTTCTTCGCACACCCCTTCTGCTGCGGTGCGAATGATAAACCCCCCCTGCTCATCGCAGTATTCCGCCACCACCTGCTTTAATCTTTCACGCTCCGCTTCGCTCTCAATTCGCTGAGAGACGCCAACATGGGATGCGCCAGGCATAAACACCAGGTAACGTGAAGGCAGGGTGATGTCGGTGGTCAGGCGCGCGCCCTTGGTGCCAAGAGGATCTTTCACTACCTGGACCATCAGATCCTGCCCCTGGCGCACCAGCTCAGAGATATCCCGCACCGTGAAGTTCTTCTGCTCTTCGCCGGCGACGCATTCGGTATGCGGCATAATGTCCGAGGCATGAAGGAACGCCGCCTTATCCAGACCAATATCTACAAAAGCCGCCTGCATTCCAGGAAGTACACGACTTACCCGACCCTTGTAGATATTGCCTACGATCCCGCGTCGTGCTTCTCGCTCAATGTGGATCTCCTGAAGGATCCCGCCATCGATATAGGCCACGCGCGTTTCTGATGGCGTAACGTTGACTAATAATTCAGCCGTCATGATTCTCTCTTCCCTCGCGTAGTGCGTTAAAATTGCTCAACAGTTCCCACGTTTCCACCAGCGGTAAACCGACGACGGCATGGTAACTACCATTGATTTTTCTGACAAAACAACCGCCCAGTCCCTGGATCCCATACGCACCGGCTTTATCAAGCGGTTCTCCGCTCGCCACATAGGTCGCAATATCCTCGTCGGATAACTCGCGGAAAGTAACTTCGGTTGTTACCAGACATTCCAGCAGATACTGTCTGTCAGCCAGTGCAACTGCCGTCATCACCTGATGAGTCTGGCCGGAGAGTTGTCGTAACATTTTAGCAGCATGCGAGGAGTCTTTCGGTTTTTCAAGAACTTCACCATTAAATATCACAATGGTGTCAGCGCCCAGAACGGGTAAATCCTCGGAGGCCATCGCCACGCCCGCCTGCGCCTTTTCACACGCCAGGCGCACCACATAGTGGCTGGCGCTCTCCTGCGGCCGACGCTGCTCTTCAATACCGGGAATAATACGTGCGAAACTCACCCCCAATTGGGTGAGTAATTCCTGACGACGTGGGGAACCGGAGGCAAGCCAGATACTTGTCATAAAAACCTTATTGCACGGCAAATTGCTGACGAATTTTACGCATCAGCAGGAAGATCCACGGCCAGAGCACCCCATTGACAAGGCTGCTCCAGAAAATATCGGGCTTGAACGAAACATTAATCACCAGGAACTCAGCCCAGAAAATAACGACTTCGGTCGCCAGTGAGAGCACCACCACGACCAGCGCTTGTTGCCACAGCGCCAGATTGCGGAACAGTTGATATTTTAGGGCAACCAGATACGCGACGATGCTCAGTGACAACGCGCGTACGCCAAGGGTGGATCCACTAATAAGATCCAGTATGGCACCCATGGCAAAACCCGTACCGACGTTGACGCGGTGCGGCAGCGCCAGGATCCAGTACAGCAAAATCAGCAGAACCCAGTTTGGCCGGTAGACAAGAATGTCATCCGGCCATGGCATCACCTGAAGCAAGAGTGCAATCAAAAATGAGAGCCAGACAACCCAGCGTCCCTGGCTACGATAGCTTGCCACTATTGCCCCCCTCCGGAACCAGGCGGCCCGGCAATACCTGTTGCCGGTGCGGGTATCGGTGCGGGAGGGCCCATAGTGTCAGGAGACGGAAGCACTTGCGGCATCATCTGCATCAGACGTTCGTTCGCTACGCGGTGAACCTCTTCCGGCGTCATCGGATTGGTGCCATTACGATCGGCGCCCCACAACAGCAGCAGATAGCGCAGACGTTGCAGGCCTGCCGTTGGACGAGCCTGAATCACCGTGTAAGCACGCTGTGTATCAAGCTTCACCGAGGACACCACGCCAACCGGATAGCCTTCCGGGAAGCGTCCGCCCAAACCGGATGTCACCAGCACGTCACCGACACGAATATCCGTATTGGCAGGCAGGTGTTCCAGTTGCAGATCGTCAGTACAGCCATTCCCTGCGGCAATAATACGAATGTCATTACGCAGTACCTGAATAGGTAACGCGTGGGTTGCATCGCAAATCAGTAATACGCGGCTGGTAAGCTTTGCCACCGCCACAACCTGGCCGACAACACCTTTGTCACTGATAACCGGCTGGCCTTCATACACCCCGTTGACGCTGCCCTTGTCGATAACCACCTGATCACTGTAGGGATCGTTAACGGTGGAGATAACCTGAGTCACCATTTTTTGTTCGTCCTGGCGCAGGGGCGAACCCAGCAGCTCGCGCAGTCGCGCGTTCTCCTGTTTATACTGACCTAACATCAGCAGTTCGCTGTTTTTTAACAGCAACTCCTGACGTAATGCCCGATTTTCAAGCTCGAGTTGATCACGCGAGGACAGTGTCTGCGACACGCTGTCTAATAATTCGCGGGGACCATTGGAAATAAAATAGAAAGGGCTGACAGCAGTGTCCATGTACGTTCGAATCTGGCTGAACGTACCGAGGCGGCTGTCGGCAATGATAACTCCCAACGCCACGACTACCGCCAGAAAAAGGCGAATCTGTAGCGACGGGCCACGGCTAAAAATTGGCTTCATAGGCTTTGCGTATTCTCAGGCCAGGTAAACCCGGGGCTCAAATGTGCCCCGAGCCTCACGCAGACTATTCTTCGCTGAACAAATCGCCGCCGTGCATATCGATCATTTCCAGAGCCTTGCCGCCGCCACGCGCTACGCAAGTCAGTGGATCTTCTGCAACTACGACCGGAATACCTGTCTCTTCCATTAACAGGCGGTCAAGGTTACGCAGCAGTGCACCACCACCGGTCAGAACCATACCGCGCTCGGAGATGTCGGAAGCCAGTTCCGGCGGGCATTGCTCCAGTGCAACCATCACTGCACTCACAATCCCCGTCAGCGGCTCTTGCAGCGCTTCAAGGATTTCGTTGGAGTTCAGGGTGAAGCCACGAGGAACACCTTCTGCCAGGTTACGGCCGCGCACTTCGATCTCACGCACTTCATCGCCCGGATAAGCAGAACCGATTTCGTGCTTAATACGTTCAGCAGTGGCTTCACCGATCAGTGAACCATAGTTACGGCGCACGTAATTAATGATGGCTTCGTCAAAACGGTCGCCGCCAATACGCACGGAAGAGGAGTAAACCACGCCGTTCAGCGAGATAACCGCCACTTCAGTGGTACCGCCGCCGATATCCACAACCATCGAGCCGGTCGCTTCAGATACCGGAAGGCCTGCACCGATTGCAGCCGCCATCGGCTCTTCAATCAGGAAGACTTCACGGGCACCCGCGCCCTGAGCCGATTCACGGATAGCACGACGTTCAACCTGGGTCGCACCGACGGGAACACAAACCAGCACGCGTGGGCTTGGACGCATAAAGCTATTGCTGTGCACTTGCTTAATAAAGTGCTGAAGCATTTTCTCGGTCACGAAGAAGTCGGCGATAACACCATCTTTCATCGGGCGAATCGCTGCGATATTGCCCGGAGTACGCCCAAGCATTTGCTTCGCGTCATGACCTACAGCCGCTACACTTTTCGGTGAGCCTGCGCGATCCTGACGAATGGCCACAACGGAAGGCTCATTCAATACGATGCCTTGTCCTTTTACATAAATCAGGGTATTCGCAGTACCCAGGTCAATGGACAGGTCATTGGAAAACATGCCACGAAATTTTTTCAACATACTAAGGGATAATCCTGAAAGCTGGGGCGGAAAAATAAAATCCGCTTACTTTACCAACCACACGCAGCAGCGACAAGGCGCATAACTCGTCTGCTACGGTGAAAATTAGTGCAGTTTGTTTCCTTTGTTACAAACAATCTGACTCCTTCAGAGTTGGAGCATCGCGGAACCATTCCATGCCCGGTGTTTGCAACCTGTCAAAGGTCAAAACTCGCGTTTACGCTGTAACATTCCGGCGGGCAGACAAGCACACCCCCATTGGACACAGCGCGCATTATTCTACGTGAAAACGATTTAAACAGCAGTTCAAACCGAGTAACTTTGCGAATATTTTTTCACACTGGTGTCAAGTGGCTGGGAAGCTGCAATAAAATCGCCCTGGCCGCCAGAAACGCCTCGTTCAATCAATGTCTGCCATTCGCTGCGCGAGCGAACGCCGGTGGCAAATACCCGCGTCCGCGTACCTTTGCACGCTTCAACAAGACTTTGCACCAGCAACTGATTTTCCGTACGCTTTTCAATGTTTCTGACAAGGCCTGGGTGCAGTTTTAATAATTCAACATCCAGCGCTTTAATCCAACTGGTACTGACCAGGGTCAGCCCAGCCTGGGTGACAGCAATACGCGCCCCCAGAGCATTGACTAATCGCACAACCGGTTGTAAACGACTGATATGTTGACAGACATCTGCCTCAGCAAGTTCAAAAATAATCCGTTTTCGTTGCGATTTTTCACATTGCATCAGTGTGTCGCGCAGCCAGCGCTGAAAACGCGGACGAGTCAACGACTCAACGGTAATCTGCATCGCGAGATTTTCTTCAGGCCAATACCCCAGATAAGGGATTAGCCGACCAATCTGTAGCCGATCATACTCTTCCGACAAACCAAACTGCTGAATCATTGGCATATATTCCGCAGCGAGAACTTCCTGATCGTCATCATAAATACGGCACATCAACTCACGGTGATGTACCTGACCGCTGAGATTCACCGCCGGTTTCTGATAGACTCGCGGCCCGCCACGGCTGAGCATATTCTCAATAAGCGTTCGCCAGCGAACATTGCCCCGTCCCTGCTCGGGTAACGAGTCATCATAAACCGACCAACTGTTTCCCCCCTGCAAGGCCGCGTGGCGAGCTGCTGCCTCCGCATGTTCCATCACCTGTTCTGTTGACTGCCCGCTGCGCCAGGCACAAATGCCAATATGCATCATGTCTTCCTGGTCGAGCATCCTGCTTGGCGGTAGCCCTCCGACGGCTTTTAAAATTTGCCCGGCGATACTTTCCGCTTCTTTTAACGTGCGATGAGGGAGCAGAACCGTAAAATCACTGCGGTGATAGCGCGCCAGCAGCGAACCGGGATAACGCATAATAAAGGTCGACAGCAGGTTGATCAGTACAAACAAATGCTCTTCAACAACCGCTTTCCCCCAGTTCTCGCGCAGCAATTCAAAATCAGGCAGGCGAATCATCATCACTACGCCGTGCACGCCGACGTTCTCCTGATCTTCCAGTAAAGTCGCCAGCTGGTTATCAAAGAAGAAGCGATTATTAAGGCCGGTTTTCGTGTCCTGGGCGGCATAAGAACGGATCATGGTATCGATATGGCTACGCTGGTCGCTGGCAAACTGGATTTCCGCCAGCAGCACATCCAGCGCGCTACTGGCCCGTGATGGCCATTCGTAGATCGAGCCTCGCGCCTTTGCGCCCCGATCGCCATTCAGAATGCGCGTCGCACGCATCTCCAGCAGTTCCTGCCCGGAAAGCTGGCGGCGCAGCCAACGTACGGACAGGAAAATAATCAGAATCATAAAGGCTATCGTCAGCGTCAGCGGCACCGTGGTCACCAGAGAATGGAAGTAACTCGCCATCGGATCCTGGTACACCATGGTAATGGTCATGCCGGGATTTTTAACGGAGCCGACCTCTAATTCCCGGAACTGAAAATTGCTACCCGCTGGGCGATAGCTGCTTTTGCGCGTATATTGCACAACGGCATTCTTTCCCTGGCGAATCTCGATTCCGACGATATCAACAGGCACCATCAATTCATCAAGCTGAGATTTCAGCACCGCGGGAGAGGTAAAAATCAGACGTGAGTCAACCACTGCTGCCACCGCCTCAACGCGATTGGCAACCTTTGACTGGATTGCATTATAGAAGCTGAGTGAACAGCCAAGCAGGGTGACAAACATCGCCAGGCCTGTTAGCAAAGTCACAAAAGCTGAAAATTTCGTCGTTAATCGCATCCGTGTGTTAACTCCGTAGTGTGAAAGAACCCGGCGCGATAACTTCCCTGACAGGAAGAGTCAGCGCTAACCAGAAAAACGAGCCCGGCATACTAGCAGGCCTGACGGTTCAGGCAATCAGAATTGCCACCGCTTATGCGAGTATAGCCCTCAGAAATATTTTGCCAATCATCCATAATCGCCACGCGATACCAAACCGGGCTGCGAAGTAAGTTTTCAATTTTTCGTGATATTCATCCGCCCCCTCTGACCCCGTGCTACAAGTAATAGAAAGGGGGAAATGCCATGCAAAAGAAAAAACTTACCGAAGCCGATGTCACCGCAGAATCCGTATTTATGCTGCAACGCCGTCAGATCCTGAAAACCCTCGGCATCAGTGCTGCCGCCTTCAGTCTGCCTCCCTTTGCTCAAGCCGATTTACTGGACTGGTTTAAGGGGAATGACCGACCCAAAGCTCCATCCGGGAAGCCGCTGGACTTCACGAAACCGGCACAGTGGCAAAATGCTCTGACGTTAACCCCTGAAGATAAGGTGACGGGCTATAACAACTTTTATGAATTCGGTCTGGATAAAGCCGATCCTGCCGCCAATGCAGGCAGCATGAAGACCTCGCCCTGGACGCTAAGCATCGAAGGCGAAGTCGCCAAACCGTTAACCCTCGACCATGATGACCTGACCAAACGTTTCCCGCTGGAAGAACGTATTTACCGTATGCGCTGTGTTGAAGCCTGGTCTATGGTCATCCCCTGGACTGGTTTTCCTCTGCACAAGCTACTGGCGCTGGCAGAACCCACCAGCAATGCAAAGTATGTTGCCTTTCAAACCCTCTATTCCCCCGAGACGATGCCCGGACAAAAGGATCGTTTTATCGGTGGCGGTATAGCTTATCCTTATGTCGAAGGGTTACGTATAGATGAAGCCATGCACCCACTGACGCTGCTGTCGGTCGGCGTCTACGGCAAAGCCTTACCCCCGCAAAATGGGGCGCCAGTTCGTTTGACCGTACCGTGGAAATATGGCTTTAAGGGCATTAAGTCTATTGTCAGCATTAAGCTCACCAGCAAGCGACCGCCGACAACCTGGAACCTTGCCGCACCGGATGAATACGGCTTTTTTGCCAACGTGAATCCTCATGTCGACCACCCTCGTTGGTCGCAGGCGACAGAACGCTTTATTGGCTCCGGCGGCGTGCTGGATGTGCAGCGGCAGCCGACGCTGCTGTTCAATGGCTATGCCGATGAAGTCGCCTCACTGTATCGGGGCCTGGATCTGCGGGAGAATTTCTAAGTGCGAATAACGGCTAAACAGATTGTCTGGCTCAAAGTTATCCTGCACCTGGCGGGTTGTCTGCCTCTGGTGTGGCTGTTTTGGGCTGCGTCTCAGGGTTATTTCAGCGCCGATCCGGCGAAGGATATTCAGCATTTTACCGGCCGAATGGCGCTGAAGTTCCTGCTCGCAGGTCTGCTGGTTACGCCGCTGGCGCGTTATGCCCGCCAGCCGTTGCTGATCCGTACCCGTCGCCTGCTCGGTTTATGGTGCTTTGCGTGGGCGACAATACATCTTACCAGCTATGCGCTGCTGGAGTTGGGGGTGCGTAATCTGCGTTTACTGGCTCAGGAATTGACCACACGACCTTATTTAACGCTCGGGATTGTTAGCTGGTTCATTCTGCTCGCGCTGGCGGCGACGTCCACCCAATGGGCGCAGCGAAAACTGGGCAAAGGCTGGCAACAACTGCATAACTTCGTCTATCTGGTGGCGATCCTCGCCCCGATTCACTATCTGTGGTCCGTTAAGATATTATCACCCCAGCCCCTTCTGTATGCCGTGGTTGCGCTGGTGCTTTTAGCGTGGCGATACAAGAAGTTCCGCCAATGGTGGCGATAATGTCCGGTATTGTGCGTTTCCCCGCAGTTCCTTTATCATTTGCAGGCACTATTCTGAATAGCGGTTGATAATCTCCCCTGATAAGACCAGTATTTTGCTGCCAAATGCTACGAAATCGTTATAATGTGCGACTTTGGTTTTCCCGGCAGGGTTTTTAAGACCCTGGATGAGTGACAACCATGCAATGAAGGTATATTTTGTATTTTACCGGAGAATTGCAGGAGATAGCAGCACGATGGCGGTTAAATTGCGTATTTTACTCTTAAACGGACCCAACCTGAATTTACTGGGAACTCGTGAGCCGGACACCTATGGCACCCTGAGCTTAGCGGAAATTGTTAATCAATTAAGCATTGAAGCAGAGGCCCTGAACGTCACGCTTGAGCATATGCAATCTAACGCGGAGCACGAACTCATCGACCGTATTCATCAGGCTAAAGACAATGTGGACTATATCCTGATTAATCCGGCCGCGTTTACGCACACCAGCGTTGCAATACGCGACGCGTTGCTCGCAGTCAGTATCCCGTTTATCGAGGTGCATCTGAGCAATGTGCATGCGCGTGAGCCGTTCCGCCATCATTCTTATCTCTCCGATATCGCTGTTGGTGTCATCTGCGGATTAGGCGCTGACGGTTATTCATACGCGTTACAGACAGCGGTAAAACGCTTGTCACAATCAAACTAAACAAGAGTACGGAACCCACTCATGGATATTCGTAAGATTAAAAAACTGATCGAACTGGTTGAAGAATCAGGCATCGCTGAACTTGAAATTTCTGAAGGCGAAGAGTCTGTACGTATCAGCCGTGCACCGGTAGCACCTGCTTATCCGATGATGCAACAGGCTTATGCGGCACCGGTTATGCAGCAGCCAGCTCCTGCACTCGCCAGCGCCGTTGCGCCAGCAGCACCTGCGGCAGAGCCAGCTCCGGCACAAATCAGTGGTCACATCGTACGTTCCCCGATGGTCGGGACTTTCTATCGCACCCCGAGCCCGGATGCGAAAGCGTTCTGCGAAGTGGGCCAGAAAGTCAACGTGGGCGACACGCTCTGCATCGTTGAAGCGATGAAAATGATGAACCAGATCGAAGCTGATAAAGCGGGTGTGGTTAAAGCCATCCTGATCGAAAGCGGTCAACCGGTTGAATTCGACGAGCCGCTGGTCATCATCGAATAACGAGGCGAAGATGCTGGATAAAATTGTCATCGCTAACCGTGGCGAGATTGCCCTGCGAATTCTGCGTGCCTGTAAAGAACTGGGCATTAAGACCGTCGCTGTGCACTCCACCGCGGACCGCGATTTAAAACACGTATTGCTGGCGGATGAGACGGTCTGTATCGGCCCGGCGCAGTCCGTCAAAAGCTACCTTAACATCCCGGCGATCATCGCAGCTGCTGAAATCACCGGCGCTGAGGCCATTCACCCCGGCTACGGTTTTCTCTCCGAGAACGCCAACTTTGCCGAGCAGGTTGAACAGTCCGGCTTTATTTTCATCGGCCCGAAAGCTGACACCATTCGCCTGATGGGCGACAAAGTGTCCGCCATCACCGCGATGAAACAGGCTGGCGTCCCGACGGTTCCCGGTTCTGATGGCCCGCTGGGCGAGGACATGGATGTTAACCGTGCCCATGCGAAACGCATCGGCTACCCGGTTATCATCAAAGCCTCCGGCGGCGGCGGCGGTCGCGGTATGCGCGTGGTGCGCAGCGACGCTGAACTGGCCCAGTCCATCTCCATGACCAAAGCGGAAGCGAAAGCGGCTTTCAGCAACGACATGGTGTATATGGAGAAGTACCTGGAAAACCCACGCCACATCGAAATTCAGGTGCTGGCAGACGGTCAGGGCAACGCCATCTATCTGGCTGAACGCGACTGCTCCATGCAGCGCCGCCACCAGAAAGTGGTCGAAGAAGCGCCGGCGCCGGGCATCACCCCGGAACTGCGCAGCTTTATCGGTGACCGCTGCGCCAAAGCGTGCGTGGACATCGGCTACCGTGGGGCGGGTACCTTTGAGTTCCTGTTCGAAAACGGCGAGTTCTATTTCATCGAAATGAACACCCGTATTCAGGTGGAGCACCCGGTTACCGAAATGATCACCGGCGTGGATCTGATCAAAGAGCAGCTGCGTATTGCTGCCGGTCAGCCGCTGTCGATCAAACAGGAAGATGTGGTGGTCAAAGGCCATGCGGTGGAATGCCGTATTAACGCCGAAGACCCGAACACCTTCCTGCCGAGCCCGGGTAAAATCACCCGCTTCCATGCGCCAGGCGGTTTTGGCGTGCGCTGGGAATCGCATATCTACGCCGGTTACACCGTACCGCCGTACTATGACTCAATGATCGGCAAACTGATCTGCTTTGGCGAAACCCGTGAAGTGGCGATTTCCCGCATGAAAAACGCGCTTCAGGAACTGATCATCGACGGTATCAAAACCAACGTCGATCTTCAGACCCGCATCATGAACGACGAGAAATTCCAGGTCGGTGGCACCAACATCCACTATCTGGAAAAGAAACTCGGCCTCAGCGAGAAGTAAGTCAACAGTCATGCTATAAGGCCGGTTATCCGGCCTTTTTTATTTCTGGGGATTGCAAAGCCCCATCATGTACAATCCCCGCTTTCTTTATCCACAAGGGACAAATATGGACACGCGTTTTGTTCAGGCCCATAAAGAAGCGCGCTGGGCGCTGTGGCTGACCCTTCTCTATCTTGCCGCATGGTTAGTAACTGCTTACTTACCAGATTCAACTCCCGGATTTACTGGCCTGCCGCACTGGTTTGAAATGGCCTGCCTGCTGCTGCCACTGATTTTTATCGTACTGTGCTGGGCGATGGTGCGCTTTGTCTTCCGCGATATCTCTCTGGAGGACAGTGATGCATCCTGAAGTCATCATCCCGCTTATCGCCTACATGTTGATTGTCTTCGGCCTGTCGGTCTATGCGATGCGCCAGCGTAAAACCGGTAACTTCCTGACCGAGTATTTTCTGGGTAGTCGTTCGATGGGTGGCATGGTGTTAGCCATGACCCTGACAACCTCTTACATCAGCGCCAGTTCCTTTATTGGCGGGCCTGGTGCGGCGTATAAATACGGACTTGGCTGGGTATTGCTGGCCATGATCCAGGTGCCAACCATCTGGTTATCACTGGGCGTGCTGGGTAAAAAATTCGCCATTCTCGCTCGCCGGTACAACGCCATCACTCTCAACGATATGCTGCTGGCTCGCTACCAGAGCCGTTTACTGGTGTGGGTGGCGAGTATTAGCCTGTTGGTCGCGTTTATCGGCGCCATTGCCGTGCAGTTTATCGGAGGTGCACGTCTGCTGGAGACAGCGGCGGGCATTAAGTATGAATCTGGCCTGCTCATTTTTGGGATCAGCATTGCGCTCTATACTGCCTTCGGTGGTTTCCGTGCCAGCGTGCTAAACGACACCATGCAGGGCATGGTCATGCTGATTGGCACCCTGGTGCTGTTAGTCGGCGTGGTCTATGCGGCAGGCGGCCTGCATAGCGCAGTGGATAAGTTGCAACAAATCGATCCGCAACTGGTGTCGCCTCAGGGAGGTGACGGCATTCTTACGCCTGCCTTTATGACGTCGTTCTGGGTGCTGGTCTGTTTCGGGGTGATCGGTCTTCCCCATACAGCCGTTCGCTGCATCTCCTATAAAGACAGCAAAGCCGTTCACCGCGGCATTATTATTGGCACGATTGTGGTGACCATTCTGATGCTGGGGATGCACCTGGCGGGTGCGCTGGGCCGGGCGGTGCTGCCAGATTTGAAAGTCCCGGATCTGGTTATCCCGACGCTAATGGTCAAAGTGCTGCCACCGCTTGCCGCCGGGATCTTTTTGGCAGCACCCATGGCCGCAATTATGTCTAACGTCAATGCGCATCTTTTGCAGGCATCCGCTACGATCATAAAGGATCTCTGGCTCAACTCGCGTCCCGAGCAGCTCCACAATGAACAGCGTCTGAAACGCATTTCCATGGCGATCACGCTGATCCTGGGGATTTTCATGATGCTGGCCGCGTGGCATCCGCCGGAGATGATCATCTGGTTGAACCTGCTGGCATTCGGCGGGCTGGAAGCCGTCTTCCTGTGGCCGCTGGTGCTCGGATTGTACTGGGAGCGGGCCAATGCAATGGGAGCCCTGAGCAGCATGTTCGCGGGCGGCATCCTGTATGCGGTCCTGGCGACCTGGAACGTGCACTATCTCGGACTGCACCCTATCGTGCCGTCGCTTATTTTAAGTTTGTTGGCCTTCCTCGTCGGTAACCGTTTTGGTCAACCCGCCGGACAAGCCAACGTCATTTCTGTGAACCAATAAAGAGTTTCTTATGCCGTGGATCCAACTGAAGTTAAATACGACCGGCGCGAATGCCGAAGAACTTAGCGATGCGTTAATGGAAGCAGGTTCCGTTTCCATTACCTTCCAGGACACACACGACACGCCGGTGTTTGAGCCACTGCCAGGGGAAACCCGCCTTTGGGGTGACACCGATGTCATCGGCCTGTTTGATGCCGAGACGGATATGCGCGAAGTTGTGGCTATCCTGGAACAGCATCCGTTACTGGGCCAGGGTTTCATACACAAGATCGAGCAGATCGAAGACAAAGACTGGGAACGCGAGTGGATGGAAAACTTCCACCCGATGCAGTTTGGTAAGCGTCTGTGGATCTGCCCAAGCTGGCGCGATGTACCGGATGAGAATGCTGTGAATGTCATGCTCGATCCGGGTCTCGCTTTTGGCACCGGTACGCACCCGACCACATCACTGTGCCTGCAATGGCTGGATGGGCTTGATTTGGCAGGTAAGACGGTTATCGATTTTGGCTGTGGTTCCGGCATTCTGGCTATTGCCGCGCTGAAACTGGGGGCCGCGAAAGCAATTGGTATCGACATCGACCCACAGGCGATTCAGGCCAGCCGCGATAATGCGCAGCGCAATGGTGTTTCTGAAAGGCTGGAGCTTTACCTGCCGCAGAACCAGCCAGAAGCGATGCAAGCCGATGTGGTCGTCGCCAATATCCTTGCCGGCCCATTACGTGAACTGGCTCCACTTATCAGCGTGCTGCCCGTTTCTGGTGGCCTGTTAGGGCTTTCCGGAATTCTTGCCAGCCAGGCTGAAGGGGTCTGCGACGCCTATCGCGATAATTTCACCCTCGATGCGGTGGTGGAGAAAGAAGAGTGGTGTCGGATCACCGGGCAAAAAAACTGAGATTTCGCTGAGTAGCACAGCGGTGCCTGATGAACTGCGATAATCCTGGAGAAGGTGAAATTGGGAGCGTGATCTCATTTTCACCCTCTTTTTTGTCTATTAAAACAGCAATTTATCCCGTGATTTACTGGTGTAATGAAGAAAAAATGAGAAGTTTAAGGAAATTATATTTGTTCATAATTTAATCCCGACTTATTAACTCAATGATTTTTAATCATTTATAATTTTTTCCAATACCTTAAGCGGCGATTCATTGATCTGCGACAGAGGATTGCTCAAAGTTTGGCCTTTCATCTCGTGCAAAAAATGCGTAATATACGCCGCCTTGCAGTCACAGTATGGTCATTTCTTAACTCATGCGCATCGGACACCACCAGCTCAGAAATCGACTGATCGCAGCGCCCATGGCTGGCATTACTGACAGACCATTTCGGACGTTGTGTTATGAGATGGGAGCAGGTTTAACCGTATCCGAGATGATGTCGTCTAACCCACAGGTGTGGGAAAGCGACAAATCCCGACTGCGGATGGTGCATGTTGATGAGCCAGGTATTCGCACCGTGCAAATTGCAGGGAGCGACCCGGATGAGATGGCGGATGCCGCCCGCATTAATGTGGAAAGCGGCGCCCAAATTATTGATATCAATATGGGCTGTCCGGCTAAGAAAGTGAATCGCAAACTTGCGGGCTCAGCCCTGCTACAGCACCCGGATCTGGTGAAATCTATCCTGACCGGCGTGGTAAATGCAGTGGAGGTGCCTGTCACGCTTAAGATTCGCACTGGCTGGGCTCCGGAACACCGTAACTGCGTAGAGATTGCCCAACTGGCTGAAGACTGTGGCATTCAGGCTCTGACCATTCATGGACGCACCCGCGCCTGTTTGTTCAATGGAGATGCTGAGTACGACAGCATTCGGGCAGTTAAGCAGAAAGTTTCCATTCCCGTTATCGCGAATGGCGACATTACTGACCCGCTTAAAGCCAGAGCTGTACTCGACTATACGGGGGCTGATGCCCTGATGATAGGACGGGCAGCTCAGGGAAGACCCTGGATCTTTCGGGAAATCCAGCATTATCTGGACACTGGAGAGCTGCTTGCTCCCCTGCCATTGGCAGAAGTTAAGCGCTTGCTTTGTGCGCACGTTCGGGAATTGCATGACTTTTACGGACAGGCAAAAGGTTACCGAATCGCGCGTAAACACGTCTCCTGGTATCTCCAGGAGCATGCTCCAAATGACCAGTTTCGGCGCACATTCAACGCCCTTGAGGACGCCAGCGAACAGCTGGAGGCGTTGGAGGCATACTTCGAAAATTTTGCGTAAACAGAAATAAAGAGCTGACAGAACTATGTTCGAACAACGCGTAAATTCTGACGTACTGACCGTTTCTACCGTTAACTCTCAGGATCAGGTAACCCAAAAGCCCCTGCGTGACTCGGTTAAACAGGCACTGAAGAACTATTTTGCTCAACTGAATGGTCAGGATGTTAATGACCTGTATGAGCTGGTACTGGCTGAGGTAGAACAGCCTCTGTTGGACATGGTGATGCAATACACCCGTGGTAACCAGACCCGCGCTGCCCTGATGATGGGTATCAACCGTGGTACGCTGCGTAAGAAACTGAAAAAATACGGCATGAACTGATGTTAATCAGTTAAGTGTTTGTTTAAAAAGGCGCTACTCGGCATGGGATAGCGCCTTTTTTATTAATTGTGATACACCTTGTGATACACATGTCATTGAACGAAGCCGAACAAGAATGATATGCAACCATGCGTATGCCAACTACAGGGTAGCTACATTCATTCTTCCTTAAATTATTCAAATTTGATGACGATACTTTCTAACTCCTTCTAAGTAATAGTGAAAATTTAAATCAAAAGGGCTTATATGAAGAGTAATGCCTTCTACTTGTTTTTATTTTTATCGTTCACTTCTTATTCAAAGTCACCTGATGAACAGCAACTAAGTCGGATGATCAGCTCAGCTGAATGCCTTGGTTACATGACACTATTCAACGATGATGATCAAACCGCTTCAACAGAAAAAGTCAGGCAATTAGCGACCGTATTCAAAGACTCGTCGAAAGGTGTCTTGCAAAATCCCAAGATGAGGGAGGGTCTCGCAAAAGGTATTTTTGCGAAATCTGGCGTTAAATTTAGTGATGAATTTTATGCAGGCTCAATCTTGGCGGCCTCCAGAGAAGAGGTGACTAACTCTGTTAAGGAAAATTTTGGGGGAAGGCAAATTGAACCCAATGCTGACTTGAAAAAAATATGGGGTTATGAAGCCAGAAGACGCTTCGATTCTTCAAGCTGTAATCAGATTAAATAATCCCTCATAATCGCTTGGTTGCTGGTTCAAGTCCAGCAGAGGCCACAAAAATTCAAGGACTTACGTTAAAATCGTGAGTCCTTCTGTTTTGTAGGATACCATCGGAAAGTATTAGCAAGTAACTACTGGTCATCTAACAAATTCAAAGAGTTCCATGTACTCCTTGAACATTGCATTGAAATTCACCCAACTATCTGCATCGTTGTTCCTACGCATATCCAAGATACCAGTGCTTTCTACTGGATCACTGAGCACGTTTTTCACCAACTCCCAATAATCTAAAAGCTTTTTGTCATCGCAATTCACCGGCACTGGATATCGCCCAGTCCATAAAATCGCAGATGTGTAAAACTTCAATAACTCTTTTCTACCCCCTTCTGCTTTAGCACCAGCCTCGCTAGCTAATTGGTTCAAATTATGAGTATTAGGAGACGTTAGCCCTTTTTGCACTATGACTGCTTTTAAAATGAGTTCCAGCGAAAGCCCGCAAAGCATGTGATAGACGGGATAACAAGCGACTCCCAAAGAGAAACCTCCCCCATACCCCATTGCTTTTTGTATGTCCTTTGATTCCATTGTCAGCCAAAGTACATGGGCCGAAGCCCGTAAGTCTGATGCCCTGTTGAACCAATGATTAGGGTGCATACGATCATCGGTGATGCTATTTACCATATTTTTACCTTCAATCTTGTATATGATGCTTGTGATTACGCAGCAGATTACATATTTAAGCGAGTATAAAAATCAAACACCCACTGGGAAATGACGCTATGAACAATGATGTTAGAACCGCAATTGAATGTTGGGCTAATCGCCCTACCTGGTTTAGCTCTCACCCGTCAGATGCTCAAGAGTTTCGCCGCGCTGTATCTAACCTTAAAAAAATCTCTCCTGCTCCATCTTTTGAAGAAATCAAAGACGCTATTCTCTTCTACGCAGAAGATGCGCCTGCGATGCTTGGTACTCCAGCAAATATTCATCAGACAGCACATGATTTTGCAGCAAAAATATATGGAAAACTTTGACAGTAGAAGACAACTACTGTCGGCGAGGGTTGTTTGGCTTTACCCACTGATAGGATGGAGCCTCCATACGCTGGCGGTGCCGTTCTTTAGCAGACAGCGCCGTTGAAAGCCGGGTACGGATAATTAGCCGCTCCTGACCGTTGAGTTCATGGCCCTGCTGACGGGCCATTTCAATCAATACTGATTCCAGATTAACCACGAATTACCTCTCTGCCGGGACTGCTGGCCAGTTGTCATCACTATCTGAATCAGCAACCTTACGGGCCATCTCATCGCGTAAGTCATCAATAACGTCCTGCACACGTGACACCGCAGCCGGGGTTAACGCGCAATCGCGCTCAAGAATATCCGGTAGTGTTTCCAGCACCTGAACAACCGCCTTAGCCAGTGCGGAATATTCACGCGCAACTTCATCAGTAGGAATAAGCTCCCGCTCTTCTTTTTCGAACTTCAGCCTTTCATTTTCCGACTGATACCAGGCCTTTCTGTCCTGCGGCGACATTTCGCCGTTTTCCTGCACTGATGGCAGGATGAGTACGCGCAGAGCTTTACCCAGTTCGTACTGTTTCAGGTTTTCGCCGTTACCACCGTCCATTTCAGTTTCACGCAAACGCCGCGCCACCATGTTCCGGTTTATCCCCACCAGTTCGGCCAGTTGGGTAACATTAACCAGGGTTCTACTCAGCATTAAATCACACCTCACTGCACGCACACTTTTTCAGCAAACGCAACCTGAATCATTTATTATCAGTAAGTTAAACCAGTGCTGCTGCACGGATAAAATACAGAAAACCAGCCGTTTCCCGCGAGTCCGCCGCCCCGTGGCAGGCTGCATTCCAGGAGTACCTTTTTCAAATGAGAGCCATTCTCAAATGATAAAGGGCGACCTGAGCCGCCCGTTTTCACATCACGCCGCGCCATTCGATTTGACCAGACCGCGATAGTCCAGCGCGGCCACGCCTGCATCAATGCGCACCTTCCAGGCGATACCATCAACGGTGAAGCCCTCCTGCTGCTCCAGATAGGGCACGTCCATTCCATCCAGATACGCCACCTCAATGGTGTCCATGCCCTGAGCGGCTGCGACATACCATTGCTTGTTGTTGGCCTTATCCAGACGCGGTTCAACGATGACCTGAGCCATATCCTTGACCACGTTGATAATGCCGGGGTTCTGGTTCAACGTTCCGTTCTGATCCACCGGGAATAAAGAGGAGGAGGAAAGTACCGCGCGATTTGCGAATCCTTCCAGCGCAGCTGGAACGAGGATGTAAGCCGGGATAACGTTGATAGGGTCACCGTTCGCATCCTCCTGCAACCGCATCGCTTTGCGGGCCTCATTCAGCCCATCGGTATCCATACCTTTGGTGATAAGGTTCCGGTGGTCTGCATGGAACAGTGCTTTGCCATCAGTGAAGCTGGCATTAGCTGTCAGTTGCATATACACGAGGTTCCCGACCGTTCTGGCGGCTGCGCGCCCCATTGCCTGGGGAATAGTCGAAAGCTGTTCAAGGTCATCATTGATGATTGCCTGACGGGTGATTGAGAAGATGTTGCCATAGGTAGCCAGCGCAATCGGTACACCATTATCTGAGCTATAGATGTATTTATATTCAGCCCCTTCGCGTACTTCAGAGAGTTCAGAGAATTCATTCATCCCGACACGCTTGGCTTCGTGGAAATTTGATAAGGAGCCTTTTTTTGTCCATTGCTGGAATGTTTCCCCACTGTTCTGCCAACCAGTTAAAACCGATTTTTCAGCACCACCAGCGAGGATATGGGAAAAATCACTGCTGCTATGAGTAATAGCCAGATTCACAATCTGAGCACGGTTACCGAAGCTACTGACGCTGATACCGCGATCCACCAGCGAGGCCTGAGCCATTTCAAAGAGGCTCATCATGGCATAAGGATTGCCACGTTCTGCGCGTTCATGTCCCAGGCGGGAATTTAGCCCCTGGCGAATACTGTCACCAATAATGTTGCCGTTTCCGGCGTGAATATGGGTATAGCTATTTTTATTGCTTGGCGTGGCACCACGGCCCATTTCAGCTAAAAGCATGTCTTTCGCTTTCTCTGGTGTGCATTCCGCATCTTCCAGGCACTGCATTTTCAGAGAGTCATGTTTGCCACCGAACATAGCAAACAAATCTTTAATGCCGTTGATTCGGTTTTGTTCCGGTACTGCGGAAGTGGTGGAGCCTTTGGGGGAGGTGATCATCCCTTTTACGTTGTCGGGCATATGTTCAAATTCCTCAATTCGTTTTGATTCAATACAGGCCATCGCGCTGACAGCCGGCAGTAGTTCGTCTGCAAATCTCTGCGCCACACATTCGCGCCCGTCCATCCAGGTTTCCTCCTCCAGCATTGCCGCCAGCGCTTCGGGTGATTTACCCGTTTTGCGCGCATAAGCTGGGATCAGGACGTTTTCCACCTTATCCAGTAGCTCAGCGTAACCGCGCATATCGTTGGCGTTTCCCCCGGAAATGCCCCATGGCTTGTGGATCATCATGAGCGCGTTCTCAGGCATGACGATGCGATCACCGGCCATTGCAATGACTGACGCCATAGAGGCGGCCAGGCCATCGATATGCACCGTGATTTTTGCCGGGTGTTTGTTCAGGAGGTTGTAAATAGCAATGCCGTCAAACACATCACCGCCGGGTGAATGGATGTTCAGCGTGATATGGGAAATGTCGCCCAGGGCTTTCAGGTCTTCGGAGAACTGCAGTGCGGGCGATAAGGAGAATGCTCTTTCCCTTTGCGGTTTTTCTGGCTATGTCGCGCCATGCGCAACGCTTGGTATCCGCTGTTATGACTTCAACAGTGCGGGATTGCATTGATTCACTCCTGTCCCCTACGGCGAAAACAAAGAGGTATTTGCGATCGTCGTTATGCATGACGAACCTCCCCGTTATCAAAAGCCAGCGTCATACCAGAGGCATAATCATGGAATGCAAAACGACAAGGTGATTCAGTGCGAATCTTTGCAGCAAAGGTCAGGCTCCAGCCGGGGAATGCCTGACGTGCTGCGTCCTCAGTGTCAGCATTGAAACGTACGATGACCGGCGGGCAACCGGGATGGTGTTTAGGCGTAGCCAGGAACAACCATGTAAATTTAGGGTGAGTTTGGGTAGACTGTAATTCAGCCATGATCGTTACCTCCGATAACATTGTGGTCAGAGGCCCGGTTAGTGCTCTAACACTTCCGGGCTTCGTCCTTTCAATTACTGAATCGCAACTCTCAGCAATTATGGGATTCACACTATTCAATACTGAATCCCATTGCAAGCCTTTTTTGGTATTCACATTCGTGTTATGGTGAATCTCACAAATGATGAGAGAGTGAATACCAATGACCAGCGCCACAAACAACAAATCACAGCAGATAAATGCACGCTTTCCACATGATGTGGTAAGCGAGATGGATTCTTTGCTTAGCAAAGATGAATCAAAAGCACAGTTTATTATCACGGCAGTACGCGGAGAAATAGCCCGGAGGAAAGCTGCCACAACCGGCCCCGAGAATGTGCAGCTCGAGCTGAATAAAGCACTCGAAGCCATGGCAACTATTGAGAGCCTGGGAGAGCAAGCACAATCCAGCCTCCGGGTCATTGTCAGGCTCGCCCAGGATGAGATCCAACGCCACCAGCGTAAGTGATGCAAATCCCCTTCAGTCAATTGACCACCAGCAAAGCACCATATAAGCTGGCTATGTTTCGTTGTACAGCACTGGCGGCCATGCAGGGCCGCCTTTGTTTTATCAGCCATACCCAGCCCCTTAAGCCGCTTCTCGACTCTGCTGCCAAGCAGAAACCTCAGAAAGAAGCCAGCCAACAGCGCGTCCACCCAATTTGCGGCGAGCGGGAAATTGTCCCTCCTTTTCCATCATGTAGCGGGTTGTGCGGCAAATTCCTGTCAACTGGCGACACTCAGCCTCACGTATAACTCGCTCGGTAATTTGGTTATTTTGGTTCATGTAAAAATGCCCTCGTTCATTGCTGTTCGAGGGCATTGTCTGCGGGATGTAAATGTAGCGGCATCAGTTAAAACAAAAAAAACAAATTGTTAATCAATCTCATGTACAAAAATCTATTTAGTTATTTTATAGTCAAAGATTAGTTTAGAAGAACTTCCAGCAACTTTTTCTAAAAAAGGGAGTACCACTTGGGCCAAACCGAAACCATCACGCTCGCCATCAGGATAAACTAATAATGCAAGTATTTTTTTGGGTACTCTACGTCCTGTAACAAATGTAAAAATCTTAGCAAGAGCCATAATGTCAAGTAATGGAATAATCCTATAATCTATAATTCTTCTCCTAATATAACCCCATTCTCTTTTTTTCTCAGGAATATCCAATTCTAATTCCCTACGCCACATAGGTAGCAAAAGGCTCAAATCTTTTATTATTTCATCATCGGATTTATTTAGATCTAGCTTCAAAAACATTCCGTACTTAAAATCACCACGCAAATCATCTTGATTTACTACGGAAGGTGCGATTTAATCGGTGGGGTTCAGTGGAGTCCTTATCTGTATTAGCCTTACCTTAGCTGAGCTGTATGATC
>NZ_CBFFRJ010000068.1:0-26802 GCF_965644225.1 Phytobacter sp. V91
TCATACAGCTCAGCTAAGGTAAGGCTAATACAGATAAGGACTCCACTGAACCCCACCGATTAAATCGCACCTTCCTTTATTTCCTCTGCTGTTGCAACCGAGTCCTGCCCGCTCAATCTTGCTCCGACAAACAGCACCACCGTTACCCTGGCTTTGGGCGATGCACTGGCCATGGCACTTATGACACTCAGAGATTTTAGCCGGGATAATTTCGCTTTTTTTCACCCCGGCGGTGCGCTGGGCAGGAAGCTCCTGCTTACGGTGAATAAAGTCATGCGCACGGGCGAAAGCGCCTGTCTGATACAGCAGGACTGCATCATCCTCGACGCACTGTTTCTGATGACTCAGCACCGTTCCGGGACCGCCATCGTTGTGAACTCACAGGGTTTGCTGGAAGGGATTCTGACCGACGGTGATATCAGAAGATACGTGATGTACAACAACTTGTTCCTGCAAAACCCGGTCACAAACATCATGACGACCTCTCCTGTGACAGTTTATGAGGACCAGCTTATTGACGATGCTATTCGGATTATGGAACAGCACACGCCGGGGGCAATCGCCGTGCTGCCCGTTCAGGAGCGACACAGCAAAAAAGTCATCGGCTTAATTCACTTGAGTGATTTGCTTAAAAAACGCTTATTCTAGCAGCAAAAATGAGAGTGTAAGTATGATTAATACCGACCATTCTTATTGTCTTATATAGATAAAAAAACATTCTCCACACTCATCGCCCTGCACAAACAAAAAATACTTAAGCAAATATATTGCATACAAATTCATTAACTGGCATTGTTAGCCCCATGCCTCAGACACGGCAACAACAATAAGATTGAACGACAGGAGTTCCACAATGAAAAAACTGATTCTGGCCGCGCTGCTTACCACTTTCGCCGCAGGCGCAACTGCCGCAGACAAGATTAATTTCGGTGTATCCGCCACCTACCCACCGTTTGAGTCCATGGATGCGAGCAACAAAATTGTCGGTTTTGACATCGACCTGGCTAACGCATTGTGCAAACAAATGCAGGCAGACTGTACCTTCACCAACCATGCTTTTGACAGCCTGATCCCGGCCCTGAAATTCAAGAAATATGACGCGGTGATCTCCGGTATGGATATCACACCTGAACGTAGCAAACAGGTCTCCTTTACCGATCCGTACTACGCCAACTCTGCGCTGGTGATCGCCAAAAAAGATGCGTTTAAATCCTTCGACGATCTGAAAGGCAAACGTATCGGGATGGAAAATGGCACCACCCACCAGAAATACCTCCAGGATAAGCACCCGGAAGTAAAAACCGTGGCCTATGACAGCTACCAGAATGCGATTATTGACCTGAAAAATGGCCGTATTGATGGCGTATTTGGTGACACCGCGGTGGTCAATGAGTGGCTAAAAACCAACCCACAACTGGGTAGCGCAACGCCAAAAGTGACAGATCCGCAGTACTTCGGCACCGGCCTTGGCATCGCGGTTCGCCCGGATAACAAAGCCCTGCTGGAAAAACTGAACGCCGCGCTGGCAGCAATCAAAGCTGATGGTACGTATCAGAAAATCAACGACCAGTGGTTCCCGCAGTAAGCTGGATATTGATGTAAAAGAAGCCGCGTAATGCGGCTTTTTTACTTTGGCTGAAACGGCAGCGAGAAGCGGAAACAGGCTCCCGTGCGAGCATCCACCAGCTGAATATCGCCGCCGTGCAGTTGCAGCATCCGGCTGACGATCATCAGCCCCAGCCCACCACGCGCTTCACCGGTGCGGGGTTTCTCCAGCGCTGAAGGACGCTGAAACAAATTTTCCCGCAGCGCCGCCGGCACGCCTTCACCGCTGTCTTCAACGTCCATCACAAGTAGCCCTTCCTGCTTGCGGGCGCGCAGGGTGATATTGCCGCCCTCCGGGGTATGGCGAATCGCATTATCCAGCAAATTGGTCAGTACCCGTTCCATCATCGAAAGATCGGCCCATACCTGCGGCAGATCTATCGGCAGTTGCAGATGCAGGCGGATCGCCCGGGTTTCCACCATCAAATCGAATTTTTGCGCCACATCCTGCACCAGCTCCGCCATAGAAAATGGCTCCGGCTGCGGCTTAATTGCGCCATGTTCCAGCCTTGCCAGCTCAAATAACTGCTGCGAGAGATAGCGGACCTTATTGCCCTGGCGCATCGCGATTTGCAGATAGTGTTTCGACTCTTCAGGCGTCAAATGCCCGGCTTTTACCGACAGGGTTTCCAGGTAACCCAGTAGTGAAGTCAGCGGCGTGCGCAGATCATGGGAAATATTGGCCACAAACTCCCGCCGCTTGCGGTCGTTATCCGCCAGTTGATCCCACTGGCTGTCTATCCTGCGCGACAACCCGATAAAGGCGTTTTGCAGCACCGCGACCTCATTGCCCGCATCCGGCTCCTGGGTCAGAGCAGCCAGCCGTTTGATGGTCACCATGCTCTCCTGCTCAAGGGCGCTCACTTCTTTGGTCAGCAGTTTTACCGGACGGGTGACCCACCACCATGCCATCACGCCTGCCAGCCCCCCCAGCGCCGCCACCAGCAGCAGCGACCAGAGTAGTGCCTGCCACAGCCCTTGCCGCCAGGCGGTTTCGGCCAGCGCATCCAGCGTCTCGCCCTGCAGAATAATATAGAGATAGCCGCGTAGCTGCCCGTCCACGCGAATGGGTGAGACGCTAAAGACTTTTTGTTTGTCAGTACTGCGGGGATCATCACCGTAGACCGGCCAGGCGGCCCCGGCGAGAAAATCCTGCAATGGCGCGATACTGATTCGCTCCCGCTTGATATGCCCTGCTGGTGCCGCGTCAGCCAGCAGCTGACCATCCGGCGAAACCATATAGAGCTCGACGCTGGGGTTGAGGGTCATCAGCCGTTCAAATAACGATGTCAGCGTCCCGCGGTTCACCTGCCCCTGCTTATCGAGTAAAGACTCACTGCTGGCAATGCGCTGGGCCAGCCCGGATGAAAGACGTTGCACCATCGCATCACCGTAGCGGGTGCTGCTGTAAAGCTGGAGGGTACAGGCTGCGGCGGCGCAGAGCAGCAACAGCGCCGAGAATACCAGCGTCAGGCGTTGGCTCAGACTTAAATGCCGCATCATCTCCCCTCGCCCTGGCTTAGGGCAAACTTGTAGCCTTTGCCCCACACCGTGAGGATGATTTCCGGTGCGGCGGCATCCTGTTCAATTTTCAGACGCAGGCGATTAATGTGGGTATTGACGGTATGTTCGTAACCTTCTTGCTGATAGCCCCACACCCCGGCTAATAAATCGAGTCGGGAAAAGACTTCGCCCGGATGGCGGGCAAACCAGTAGAGCAGGTCAAACTCACGCGGCGTCAGATCCACCAGCTCCCCGCGCAGACGCACTTCACGCGCCAAAGGATCGATAGTGAGGGAATGGCAGGCAATATTGCCCATATCCAGGCGGATATCCCGCCCCATTGCCTGCTGGCGACGAAACAGCGCTTTCACCCGCGCCACCAGCTCAAGCACCGAGAAGGGTTTCGCCAGATAATCATCGGCCCCCATTTCAAGGCCGAGAATACGCTCCGTTTCGCTACTCCTGGCACTGATGATGATAACCGGCAGATAGCGCGTCATCTGGCGGATACGACGGCAGATTTCCAGTCCGTCGACGTTGGGCAACATCAGGTCAAGGATAACGGCATCCCAGTCAGTGTTTTCCAGCTGCAGAAGCGCCTTCGCACCATCATCCTCATGGACAATCAGAAAGCCTTCATCCCGCAGGTTGAGCTGCAACAGCTCAGCAATATCTCTGTCGTCTTCGACCAGCAGTATTTTCTTCGCGCTATCCATTCTCAGTTCCGGTCAGGGTTTATTAACCAGATTAGCGAATAACGGGGGCGGAAGTTATCACAAATAATTTATCTTTTGCGTTGTCTCAGCGCGGACAGCGCTCCAGCAGGGTCAGTACTTCGTAATGAGCGGTATGGGGGAACATATCAAAGAGCTGAACGCGGGCAATGCGGTAGCCCGGCAATTGTCGGAAATCCTTCGCCATCGTCTGCGCATTACAGCTGGAGTAGACAATAAACGGCGGCGCCATCTGGCTCAGATAGTCGCATAGGGCTTTACCAATGCCGCGGCGCGGGGGATTGACCAGCACCAGATCCGGGATTTCGCCCTGATCGGTAGCAAATGCAGTGGAGTCAAGCGCCTGAAAATGCAGACGGGTTAAACCCAGCTCAGCAGCCGACTGGCTGGCGCTGGCAATGGCCTCCGGGGCAATTTCAATCCCCGTCAGTCTCATCTGCGGCGTGGCGCAATGCAGGCCAAAACCGCCCACGCCACAAAAAAGATCCCACATATGCGCGACCGGCAGCGCCCTTACCCAGTCCCGGGCCGTCGCATACAGGTCGCTGGCAACCTTAGGGTTGGTCTGGAAAAAGCTTTGCGGGCGGATCCACAAAGGCACCTGGTTAAAACGTTCCGCCAGCGCCTGCTGTTCGGTCAGGAAAATTTCCGTCTCCCCCTCCATAATCGCCATATGTACTGGCTGAATATTGGCAGAGATAACCTTCAGCTGCGGCACCTGCGCCTGCAGCCAGGGTAAGGCGGTACGCAACTGGGCAAGTTTGGCTTCGGAGCGCAGAACAAAGCGCAGCATCATTTCACCCGTGTGCTGGCTCTCCGTCAGCAGCAGATACTTCAGCTCGCCACGTTTGCGCTCCACGTTGTAGGGCGTTAATCCGGCACGGGCGATAAAGGGATTGAGGGCGCTAAACACCGGCGCAAAAGAGGGAGGATAGAGCGGGCAGCCGGTCAAATCTTCCGGCGTGCCATCGCGATGGAGCATCCCCAGCAGCGGTTTCTCAACGCTGCCGCTGACCACCATTTTTGCCTTGTTGCGAAACCCCGCTTCCGGGCCACTGACAGGCGCGCACCACTCGGCCACCGGCAATCCCTCCAGCAAGCTGCGAAGATCGCTCATTTTGGCGGTCAATTGCTCTGAGACCGGTAGTTCAATCCACTGGCATGAACGACAGCGTCCGGTGTCATAAAGTGCGCACTGCATAATAAAGCCTTCTGTTTTGCGGGGGCAGGATTGTACCACCGTTATTGCAGTCGGAAAAACCGTCGGCTGATCGCAGGAACAAAGAGTAAAAACAGCGCCAGCAGATCGGGCAATTTTTGCATCATCAGCGCCCGAAAGATCTCACGCTTCGACTCACCGGCAATGCTGAACAACTCCGGGTAGCCGTAGCCCAGCGATGCCGCCCACATATATCCGCCCGAGATAATCTGGGCGGCGAGATAGAGCCAGCGCGCCCAGTTTCTGCCTTTGACCAGCGAAAATGCGCACATTATCTGGATAAACACCAGCACCAGACTGCCAAAGAAAATCAGGGTCAGGGCCCAGGTTTGCGCACTGCGCTGCACAAAATCCACCAGCCCCTGCGGACCGAGCGTCAAAAAGAGCATCAGAAAATCGACACAGCGGATGGTGATAATGGCGATGGCCGCGACCTGGACTAACGCCGGAACATTCGGGCGGGCATGGGTGTGGCGTGCTTTAGTAAAGAATCCCAATCGGTAGTATCCCTGTGAAAAGATGCCGCGACTGGCGCGGCATCTGCGACACAACAGCTAAGATTCTAGAGGCATTAGCCTCGTCTTGCACGCTGGATATCTCTGATACGTTGCTTTTCCGCACGGGCCATCAGATACCAGGCGATTAAACCCACAATCCCCACCACACCGAGGATCAAGGACGCCAGGGCGTTGATTTCCGGGTTAACCCCCATACGCACGCTGGAGAAGACCAGCATCGGCAGCGTGGTTGCCCCAGGGCCTGAGACAAAGCTGGCGATCACCAGATCGTCCAGCGAAAGGGTAAACGCCAGCAGCCAGCCGGAAATAATCGCTGGCATCAGCATCGGCACGGTGATGATGAAAAACACCTTCAGCGGCGTTGCCCCCAGATCCATCGCCGCCTCTTCAATGGAGCGGTCCAGCTCGCGCAGGCGCGACGAGATGACCACTGCCACATAGGCCGTACAGAACGTCACATGGGCCAGCCAGATGGTGAGCATACCGCGATCGGCAGGCCAGCCAATGGCATGCGCCAGAGCAACAAACAGCAGCAGCAGGGAGAGCCCGGTGATGACATCCGGCATAACCAGTGGGGCGGTTATCATAAAAGCAAAACCGTTTGAGCCGCGAAAGCGTCCAAAGCGCACCATCACCACGGCGGCGATCGTTCCGAGGATCACCGCCATGGTTGCCGCGCAGGCAGCAATCGTCAGGCTTAAGCCCACGGCGCTCATCATCGCATCATCACGGAACAGCTCGCCGTACCAGCGCGTTGACCAGCCCGCCCAGACAGTAACCAGCCTGGAGCTGTTAAACGAATAAATGACCAGCATCAGCATTGGGGCATACAGGAAGGTAAACCCGAGTACCAGAATCAGGATACGCCACGGAGAGCGCACGACCGGCAAATTGTTCATGCGTTATCTCCCATCTGTTTTTGCTGATGTTTATGGAACCACATAATAGGCGCAATCAGCAGCAGCAACATGATGATGGCAACCGCCGACGCCACCGGCCAGTCACGGTTATTAAAGAACTCCTGCCACAGTACGCGACCGATCATAATGCTGTCCGGCCCGCCAAGCAGTTCAGGGATCACAAACTCGCCCACCGCCGGGATAAAGACCAGCATTGAACCGGCGATAATGCCGCCTTTGGTCAGGGGCACGATCACGCTGAAAAACGTCTTCAACGGACGCGCGCCCAAATCGAGGGAGGCCTCAACCAGCGAGTAATCAATACGCGTCAGCGCGGTATAAATCGGCAACACCATAAAGGGCAGATAGGCATACACGATACCGATATAGACCGCCAGGTTGGTGTGCAGAATAGCCAGCGGCTCGTCGATAATCCCGGTCCAGATCAGGAAGTTATTCAGCACGCCATTGCTTTTCAAAATGCCCATCCAGGCATACACACGGATCAGGAACGAAGTCCATGACGGCAGAATAACCAGCAATAACAGGATATTGCGCGTCGAGGGCTTACTGTGCGCCACCGCCCATGCCAGCGGATATCCCAGCAGAAGGCAGCAAATCGTTGAGACCCCGGCAACCTGCAAAGACTGAAGATAGGCTTCAAAATAGAGCGGATCGTCGGTCAGTTGCAGGAAGTTATTGATGTTAAGCGAAATGGTCAGTTGGTTATCGGCCCACTCTACCAGGTCGGTATAAGGAGGGATCGCACGGGCCATTTCCGCAAGACTGATTTTGAAGACAATCAGAAACGGCAGCAAAAACAGCAGGATCAGCCATACATAGGGCAGCGCAATAACCAGCTTGCGCCCATGTTTCATCTGCAAACGTGCCAGCCACAAGGTAAAACCGCCGGGCTGTTCCACGCGGGATGGGGGTTCAAGTGTACTCATTACCGCTCCTTAAACCGTCAGGACCACACAGCTGTCCGCTTCCCAACACAGGCGCACTTCGTCACCCCAGGTCGGCATGCCTTTACGATAGCGATAAGCGTTCTGCAATTGAGCACTTAGCATCTGCCCGCTTTGCAGACGGACATGATAGATAGACAGGTCACCCAGATAAGCGATATGCACCACCTCACCCACCGCAAAGTTAAAGCCATCGGCAGGCGGATCTTCACACAGCATGATTTTTTCCGGACGCAGCGCC
Organism: Phytobacter sp. V91; assembly: GCF_965644225.1. NCBI lineage: Bacteria > Pseudomonadati > Pseudomonadota > Gammaproteobacteria > Enterobacterales > Enterobacteriaceae > Phytobacter > Phytobacter sp. V91. Next base: position 7,688 of record NZ_CBFFRJ010000068.1, read on the forward strand.
ACATAGACCGGCACGTTATCCACCACCGACGCATCGACATCCACTTTCAGCGGATGCACAAGCCCCGGAGAATCAATCACCAGACCATCATCCTGGCGCTCTTTCAGCAGACCTTCAAAGATGTTAACCGAACCAATAAATTCGGCGCTGTAGCGGGTCGTCGGGTGTTCGTAAATTTCTTCCGGCTCGCCAATCTGGACGAATTTTCCACGGTTCATAATGGCAATACGCCCGGCCATGGTCATCGCCTCTTCCTGGTCGTGGGTCACCATCACGCAGGTCACCCCCACGCGCTCCAGGATATCCACCACTTCCAGTTGCATACGGTCACGCAGCTTTTTGTCCAGCGCGCCCATCGGCTCATCGAGCAGCAACAGTTTTGGCCGTTTTGCCAGGCTACGGGCCAATGCCACACGCTGACGCTGGCCGCCGGATAGCTGGTGCGGCTTACGCTTCGCATACTCCTGCATATGCACCAGGCTGAGCATTTCAGCCACGCGAGCGGTAATTTCAGCTTTCGGTAACTTGTCCTGCTTGAGGCCAAAGGCAATATTCTGCTCAACGGTCATATGGGGGAAAAGCGCATACGACTGGAACATCATATTGATTGGACGCAGATACGGCGGCACATGGGTCATATCAACGCCATCGAGCATAATTTGCCCGGTGGTCAGTTGCTCAAAACCTGCCAGCATACGCAGCAGCGTCGACTTGCCGCAGCCAGATGGCCCCAGCAGTGCGAAAATTTCGCCTTTATAAATTGTCAGACTGACATCATCAACGGCGTGCTGACCATCGAACGACTTGGTCAGATTGCGGATTTCCAGCAGGGGCGTTAAATCCTTACGGGTTTTCGCCTGTGGGCGGGGGATAGCGTCATTCACTCAGGTGCTCTCCGGCAAAAAAACCTCAACCAGTATCAATCGGTTGATTACAAATGACTGGACAGAGGTCGGTGACCTCTGTCCATTTTTGGGGCAACTGCACCGCCCTGGTGCAATACAATCACTGTTCAGGTGATTGATTTATTTGCCGCTTTTTACTTTTGTCCACGCACGGGTTCTGGCGCGGTCAATTTTAGGATCCTGCACTTTCAGGGTGAACAGTTTGGCGAACACATCCGCAGGCGGATAAATAGCCGGGTTGTTACGCACTTCAGCGCTGATAAGCGGAATGGAAGCCTTGTTGCCGTTAGCATAGAAAACATGGTCGCTGACGTGGGCAATAACATCCGGACGCATCAGATAATTGAGGAACTGATAGGCTTCGTCTTTGTTTTTCGCGTCAGTCGGCATCGCGAAGACGTCGAAGAACGCCAGTGCGCCCTCTTTCGGAATGATGTAGTTAACATTCACGCCGTTTTTCGCTTCTTTCGCGCGGTTAGCCGCCTGCCATACGTCGCCCGCCCAGCCAATCGCCACACAGATATCGCCATTGGCAAGATCGTTGATGTACTGCGAGGAGTGGAAGTAGCGAATATTCGGACGCAGTTTCAGCAACAGATCGGTAGCGGCAACGGAGTAATCGTCCGCTTTGCTGCTGTTAGGATCTTTGCCGAGGTAGTTCAGCACCGTGGCGAAAATCTCTTCCGGGGCATCGAGGAAGGAGACGCCGCAGCTTTTCAGTTTTTCGAGGTTTTCCGGTTTCAGCACCAGATCCCAGCTGTCGACGGGGACATCACCGAGCGCGGCTTTGACTTTATCGACGTTGTAGCCAATACCCGTGGTGGCCCACAGATAAGGCACGGCGTATTTGTTATCCGGATCGTGTTTGGCGACCATTTTCAGGACGTCCGGATCCATGTTTTTCCAGTTCGGCAGCTTGCTCTTATCCAGCGGCTGGAAGACACCGGCGGTCAGCTGACGTTCGAGGAAGCTTGCAGAAGGCACCACCAAATCAAAACCGGTACTGCCGGCCATCAGTTTGCCTTCCAGCACTTCATTAGAGTCAAACACGTCGTAAACGACTTTAATGCCGGTCTCTTTCTCAAAATTGGCCACCGTATCCGGCGCAATATAGTCAGACCAGTTGTAAACATGCAGCGTCTTTTGCTCTGCGGCGAGCGTGCTGGCAGAGACGGCCATCAATGCACCCGCAACAAGACCTGATAACCATTTTTTGCTCAAGGCGGTCATATCTCATTCCTTCTGGAAAGTCCGTTACCATACGAAGTAAGTGTACGCATTTTAAGATATGCAAGATTCATGCATATTTTGTCAGTCTGCACTGGCCGAAGATGAAAATTCTTTCGGTCGACGCTGCATGCTATTGAAAGCACCGCAAGAATAACTGTAGCCAGGGTTCGAGGCTATAGGGCAGATTAAAAAACGCCTTTTATCAATTTTTTATGCAGATTCTGTCTATGTGATAAGCCGAAGTGGCAGGAATGGCGGTGAAAAACGCTGGAGATAAAGGTGAAATGCAGAATAAAAATATTAGTTATGCAGCCGCACTGGCAGCGACTGCGCCTTAATTAGCGGGCCTTAGTGAAGAAAATTGCGTGATTCCTCACCAGCGGATGACTCTTCCTCTTCAGGGACATACAGCAGCTGATGCGCGCGAGCTTCAAGGATCACCATGGAAATTTGCTCTTCGCTTTGCTGCATAAACCAGGCGAACTGTTCAATCGTCACCCCGGCATTAACGGATAAAGTCTGGCAAACGACCAGTTTTGGTAGATTATCATCCTGAATATCGATAAATGCTTTCACCGTCAAAGAGCTGGCATTGATGGCCGAAAGATCGGCGGCCAGCGCCAGCAGCGCAGAGGGTTTAACTTCAGCCATCGCGGTAAAGAGCACGACATCGTTGATAAGGTCGATTTTGGCGTCAAACACGCCGTCGAAATTCTGCATATGCGGCAGGTGCAACGCCTGGCAGGTATCACATTCAAAGAAACTAATACCCACTTCGTCGAGCCATTGACGTAGGGTGTCCAGACCAGGGACGACAAGTGAATCCATAGCGCGAAACGACCTCTGACTAAGAAAAATAATGCCCTAGCTTACGCAAAAAACCGTGCGTGTACCATTGCGCAGACCGAGATAATCGGCTAACCGCCGGTTTTGAGGCAAAAACCCGGGGTCGCGTGACGTTCAATCCAGGCGATCATTTTGCCCGCAATATCGATACCCGTTGTTTTTTCAATCCCTTCCAGCCCAGGCGAGGCGTTGACTTCCATCACCAGCGGCCCGCGATGCGCGCGATGCGCGCGCAAAATATCCACCCCAGCCACGTCCAGTCCAAGGGTTTTCACCGCCGCCAGCGCCAGTTCACGCTCGCGCGGGGTAATCGTCGCCACAGTGGCCACGCCGCCACGGTGCAAATTAGAGCGGAAATCGCCTTCTTTCGCCTGGCGTTCGATGGCGGCCACCACTTCGTCGCCAACCACCAGACAACGAATATCCCGCCCCTTCGCTTCTTCGATATATTCCTGCACCAGAATATGGGCATTGAGGCCACGAAAAGCATCGATAACGCTCTCTGCCGCCTGACGCGTTTCTGCCAGCACCACCCCAATGCCCTGAGTCCCTTCCACCAGCTTAACCACCAGCGGCGCGCCGCCGACCATGGCGATAAGATCGCTTGTGTCATCAGGAGAGTGGGCAATACCGGTCACCGGCAGCGCAATACCCTGACGCGCCAGCAACTGAAGCGAGCGCAGTTTGTCCCGTGCACGGGTGATAGCTACAGATTCATTGAGCGGATAGCTGCCGAGCATCTCGAACTGACGCAACGCGGCGGTACCGTAATAGGTTATGGCAGAACCGATACGCGGAATAACCGCGTCAAAATGAGGAAGCTGACGGCCTTTGTAATGCACTGCCGACGCCGCAGGATCGATACTCATATAGCAGGAGAGCGGGTCCAGTATTTCAACCTGATGACCACGCGAACTGGCGGCTTCCCGCAGGCGTTTGCACGAGTAGAGCGTTCCGTCCCGGGACAATATGGCGATCTTCATCCTGCACCTCTCTGATTTTGGCCTTGCAAAACCCGCGTATCATACACGCAGCAAGGTGCAGGATGCATGGGAATTAACGCACCGCCCATCCCTGTTTATGCAAATAATCGAGAATAAAGGGGCGATTCTCTTTAATGATGGTGCGACGGATATGGTCGCTCCAGGTGTCACGGCGATTATTACTCCCGCGCGACAGATAATAGGCGGCTAATTCTTCGTCGTACTGCGCCAGTACCTGCGCATCCACTGGCTGATAGCTATTTTCATGCACCACCAGCGAAGCAGGCAGACGCGGTTTCACATCCGGGTTATCCGCCGGCCAGCCAAGACACAGCCCAAACAGCGGCAATACGTGTTTTGGCAGAGCCAGTAACGTTGTGACCGCCTCAATGTTATTGCGCAGTCCACCGATATAGACGCCGCCTAATCCCAGCGACTCCGCGGCAGTCAGGGCATTTTGCGCCATCATTGCGGTATCAACCACGCCCAACAGCAGTTGTTCAGCAAGTCCCAGTTGCGCCTCGGGGCAAATCTGTAAATGGCGATTAAAATCGGCGCAGAACACCCAAAACTCTGCCGCCTGCCCCACATGTTGTTGCCCGCCGGTCAGCGTGACCAGCTGTTCGCGCAGCGCGGGATCGGTAATACGAATAATGGAGCTGCACTGTAAAAAACTGGAGCTGGAGGTGGACTGCGCCCCGGCGATAATGGCTGCGCGTTGCTCAGCGTTAATGGGCTCAGCGGTGAAATGGCGAATGGAGCGGTGATGGCGCAGCAGTTCAATTGTTGGCGTCATGGCTGTTTTCCTGAAAGAAGCAAAGCCTCAATTATAGGGGAAGTCTGCCAGGTTAATTATCCGGAACTTGCGCTGAAAGGCCACGGGAATCAACACAACAGGCATAAACTGTTTTGCCCCAGAGCCGTGAGGGTTCATCATAGCCACAGTCACCCTCGGGTTAAGGAGAAATTATGTACGTGGTTATTTTTGGCCGCGCAGGCTGCCCGCAATGCGCACGGGTCAAAGAAGTCGCCGAGAGGCTGAGTAAAAAACAGCAGGCCTTTGAATGGCGCTATGTGGATATCCACGCCGATGGCGTCAGCCGTGCCGCATTAGAAGAAGCCGCGGGGAAACCTATCGACACCGTGCCGCAAATCTTTGTTGATCAAAAACACATTGGCAGTGCGACGGAATTTGATAAATACGTCCGCAAACATTTTGGCTGGTTTGCCTGATGCCGCTCGCTGCCGCGCGGCAGAAACTAGCGCAGCCGCCCGGAGATAATGCGGCTTACCAGCAGATAGCACAGCGCCCCGAGCGAGCATAGAAACAGCCCGCTGAAAAGCCAGGCCAGCTCCTGCCAGAACGAGCGCACTGGCGTGAAAAAGAGTTGCATCAGCACGAAACAGAGCGGTGCTGCAAGGATCGCCCCAAACAGCGACGACATCACATTGTGTCGGCGCGCAAACATCCCCGCCACGACGCCCGGCAGGATAAACAAAAGCAGCCCCAGTTCAGGATGCCCTGACGCCCGCAATGCGCCATCCATATTTGTCGCCAGCGACAGGCAAACAGCAATAAAAAGTATAAAGCAGCAAAGAATGCCCGCTAAACTTCGCTTATACCTCACACCATCCTCCTGGTTTTTTTTCTCTATCGAACGCTTTATTCGTTCATAAGAACGCCCGGTCAGATAAAGCTGCCCGCAATCCTTGCTAAATAGCCACTGGCCTGTGTGAACAGACGATTCTCACTAGCCGTTGCAATTCAATACGATTAAACTAGCGGCCAGTTATTGTTTTGCTGAAAATACGCTGTCTTTTTTGTACATTTCAGATGCGCGTTAATAGCCAAAACAGTAGCCCAAATAACCATTTCTTTCAATAGCTTACAAGTAAAAAAGAAGTTAGCCTCCGTGAATATAAACGTCGCAGATTTGTTAAACGGGAATTACATACTGTTATTATTTGTCGTCCTGGCACTCGGGCTCTGTCTGGGTAAATTACGCCTGGGATCTGTACAACTCGGTAATTCCATTGGCGTTTTAGTCGTTTCGTTATTATTAGGTCAGCAACATTTCAGCATAAACACCGATGCCCTGAACCTGGGCTTTATGCTGTTTATTTTTTGTGTCGGCGTGGAAGCAGGACCTAACTTTTTTTCCATTTTTTTCCGTGATGGCAAAAATTACCTGATGCTGGCGCTGGTATTAGTCGGCAGCGCACTGCTGATTGCCCTTGGACTGGGTAAAGTCTTCGGCTGGGATATTGGCCTGACGGCGGGTATGCTGGCCGGATCAATGACCTCGACCCCGGTACTGGTTGGCGCAGGAGACACGCTGCGTCATTCGGGGATGGACAGCAGTCAGCTCTCGGTGGCCCTTGACCACCTTAGCCTTGGCTATGCCCTGACCTATCTGATTGGCCTGGTGAGCCTGATTGTCGCCGCACGTTATATGCCGAAGCTGCAACATCAGGATCTGCAGACCAGCGCCCAGCAAATCGCCCGCGAGCGTGGCCTCGACACCGATACCAACCGCAAAGTCTATCTGCCGGTTATCCGCGCCTACCGCGTGGGGCCGGAACTGGTCGCCTGGGCGGATGGCAAAAACCTGCGTGAACTGGGAATTTACCGCCAGACCGGGTGTTACATCGAACGTATCCGTCGTAACGGTATTCTGGCAAACCCGGACGGTGATGCCGTATTGCAGGTGGGGGATGAGATCTCACTGGTGGGCTACCCGGACGCGCACGCCCGCCTCGATCCCAGCTTCCGTAACGGCAAAGAAGTGTTCGACCGTGACCTGCTCGATATGCGTATCGTCACTGAAGAGATAGTGGTGAAAAACCACAACGTGGTTAACCGCCGCCTGGCACAGCTGAAGCTGACCGACCACGGCTGCTTCCTCAACCGCGTGATCCGCAGCCAGATTGAGATGCCGATAGACGACAATATCGTGCTCAATAAAGGTGACGTCCTGCAGGTCAGCGGCGAAGCAAAGCGCGTGAAGACCATTGCCGATCGCATTGGCTTTATCTCCATTCACAGCCAGGTGACCGACCTGCTGGCCTTCTGCGCCTTCTTTATTGTCGGCCTGATGATCGGCATGATCACCTTCCAGTTCAGCTCGTTCAGTTTTGGGATTGGTAACGCGGCAGGCCTGCTGTTTGCCGGGATCATGCTCGGCTTCCTGCGTGCTAACCACCCGACCTTCGGCTATATCCCGCAGGGTGCGCTCAATATGGTGAAAGAGTTCGGCCTGATGGTGTTTATGGCAGGCGTGGGCCTGAGCGCGGGCAGCGGCATTGGCAACGGACTGGGGGAAGTTGGCGGCCAGATGCTGGTTGCGGGCCTGATTGTGAGCCTGGTCCCGGTGATGATCTGTTTCCTGTTTGGCGCCTGGGTGCTGAAGATGAACCGCGCGCTGCTGTTTGGCGCCCTGATGGGAGCCCGTACCTGTGCGCCTGCGATGGAGATTATTAGCGACACTTCGCGCAGTAACATTCCGGCGCTGGGATACGCAGGTACCTATGCGATTGCCAACGTGCTGCTGACGCTGGCGGGGACGCTGATCATCATGATCTGGCCGATACTCGGATAAGTCTCAAGCTGAAATTATTTTAAACAGACAGAGAACTTTTCTTTTTAGCGTCAGTCATAACTATTGCCACTGCTTTTCTTTGATGTCCCCAATTTGTGGAGCCCATCAACCCCGCCATTTTGGTTCAAGGTTGATGGGTTTTTTGTTGCCTGCTATATTACCACCTTGAAAACAATAACTTACAACCACCCAGCCAAGCCATTGGCGACAAAGTGGCGACAGCTTTTTGTGCTGTTTACCTAAGGGAAAATTATTGTGTCATCTCAAAAACAATCCAGGTACTCTTCAATAGCTTTCTACGTACCGGAAGAGATTAAACAATTTTTTATTGATGGGTGCTCAAGAGTTGGTCTCGAAGCAAAAAGAGTTCAGTGCTTTTCGACAAGTACGAGCATTAAAGATTATCTGAGTATAATTTTTGAACGCGGACAAAAATACGCCCCTCAGGTGTTAAAGGTTTTGAACATGTTACAAAGAAAAGCCAGTATAAGGATCGAGGTTGCCGCAAACAGAAAGATTATTAACTTAAGCGGTGTCTCCACAGAAGATGCTCTTAAGCTAATCCAAGCTGCCGATGCTATCAAACTAACAGATATCGAATCTGTAGGAATTTCGGACGCGGGTTCAACTCCCGCCAGTCAACCAAATAAAACAAGGGGTTACGTGAAAGCGTAGCCCCTTTTTCTTTGTCCATGCCCACTTTGCGTCCACCCACGATTGAGAATGGACATGCTCAACGCTAATCCCTCATCCGGGCAACCCAATATGTAATCACATAACCGGCAATCAGCGCCCCCACCATCCCGGCAATCTTAAGCCATCCGCTTTCAAACCAGTAAAGTGAACCTATTGCAAAAAGCACTGATAGAAACGTAATGGTTCCTTCAAGTGCGTGTGAGGTCATTTTAACCAGAAATGATTTTACAGAGTTCATCCTCTACCCCCTTGCAAGTTAAAGGATGCCCCTTAATAAACATGAGGTATGGTTCCATCTCTTTTTCAATTAAAAAATAAATCATATCGAGGTTTTCGCGCTGAACGGCCATATAAACAATCGGGTACTCCTCCCTCATCCTGCGGGATGCCCTGGCCGCTTCTTCGATCAAGCCCTGAATCATAATAACGTTGAGACTGGCAGAGGACGCGAACCTGATAAAATGCTGGTATGCCTTTTCGACAATCACCTTACGAATGATGATCGCAGCAGCCGTTTGAGCAATCGCTATCTGTCCGCCCACTTTTCCGGCTACTGCACCACCGCCATAAAGCAACTTATTATTAATGGCCTCTTTTCCCTTAGCGCCCAGCTTTTGATAAAAATCATTAATAATTATAGTGATAAGCCTTCTTAGGGGCGTTTCAGGATTCCCCATCCCCTTTATCATTCTGAAAAAGCGTTCGTTCTCTTCTTCGTTGCGGTATTTATCCTTGCGATTGCCAATCCCTGCACCTTCCCATGTTCTGACCACGCCCAGACCAAATCCCTTGGGCAAGCTGGATAAGCTATCGGCAATACCATTAGCTACCTGCGAAATATCCATACAATCCCTATGAGTTAACAAGTTACAGAGCAAAGAATAATCAACAGATAATTGATTTTCCAGTTAGCATTTTTCAGTTTCCCCAGATTAGGACATTGCCTTATAAACCGCACCAGCTCTGGCTATCATGTATTTCTCTGACGGCAGGTTTCCGACCTTTTTGATCGTTACGAACTCACGTAAAATTAAAAATATCCTTTTATATCTATGAGTTACAATTCTCACTTGATCCTTTCTTGATCCTTAAAACTGAAAAATACTGAAATTCTTTTCAATCTTTTCAGTTGGCGAACTCGCGCAAGCCGCCAGCACTGGCGCGCCCTGGCGGTCTGGTTTGTAGAAAAATAAAACAGAAAAATTTACCCGATCCAAAAACCGCAGACGGGTGCGGTGTAGCGCCGTTTTTGTCTGCGGCGTCTTTATTTTGTTGGGGTGAGGCTGCGCCAGCGGCCATTGCGTAATCGCCCGTTGTGACCTGCTGAATAACACCCGCTGTCAGCGGTCACCGTGCGGGACATCGAGGTTTCACTAATGGCCTGATCCGTCTGCCTCTCCCAGTCTCCGGCCTGTTTGACGCGCTGCGATACACCCTCACGCTAGTGTTGCAGCTGTTCACCCGGCTTTACGTCCGGCAGGCTCGTCCCTTCGGCCATCGTCTGACGCACAAACGGCTTATCCGGGTGCCCACCTGTAAACCCGATTTCAACCAGCGTTCCGTCTGGCGGAAACTGAAACATGCCTGAATCATTTCCAGCCATAGGAACCGGTAGCGCACGGCGGAATAAATCGGGGTTGTTTTGTCGGGATTACCGTCCGCGTCCAACAGCTGCACGTCCACGGCATAGTGGGGGGATCGGCAAAATTACCACTTGATACGCCGCTCAAGGATTTGTGTTCGACGGGGTGTGGTCATGTGCTCTATAGAAACCGCTGCAGCAGTTAGCACATAAAGTTGCATGCTTTGAGGGACTGCATTGTTATCCGGCACGGATGCTAATTGGTTAATCTTCGTTACGAATATTCTGGAGCAAGTGAGGTGCACCTATACAAGTGGAAGGGTATCCTGTTTCTTTCTTACTTCACGAGATTCCCGGCTATGAAGGACCTGCTACAGCAAGGACTTGAACTTCGTTCAAAGGCAAAAGAATTAGCGATTTCAGCCCTTCAAAAACATCCAGACGGAAACAAAAATGGTAAGGGCGTAAAACAAGCCGAAGTGTTTCGCCATTGTGGTCTGGATTGGGGCGATTATCCAAAAGCACTCAGTACACAGCAACAGTACTGGGTAGTTGCCCTGCTACGCGAACTAGAAGCTGATGGCATAATTGAGCAAGTGGAAGATAAAGTCCCTTGGCGATTAAAGTAATATCTTTCGATAACAGTGGCGGCAGCGGTTGTCATTGCCCCGTAATCGCCACTCCTTACCACTAACCTAACTTATTGATTATCAGGTAAGTCATTGTTTTCGCCAACCCATTTACATAAATGGTTTTTTTGTTTTTAGAGACATCTCACCTTCAGTCGCTGAAGGCTTTCAGAGCCCGCAGACTAGCGGGCATTCACGGCACTCATCAGATCCTGCCACAGCGCATTGGCTGTCGCCTGGTAGCCTTCAGCAGTCAGGTGAATAAGGTCCGGGCGGGCTTTGCCCTGGCTTGCCAGACGTTCAATACTGCAACTGCCGCCCATCCAGGCGTACCAGTCCCAAAAGAGCGTATGTTCGTTTTGCGCAACCTGCTTCTGGATACGAATAATCGACTGCAGCACGGGGGATTCCCGCTGACTGCAATCGGCGCCTTTTTTATTCATCACGCTGCTGCCAGGACCAACCAGCAGGATAGCCGCTGAAGGCTGCATCTGACGTATGGTTCTGATCTGTCGGGTCAGGTTTTGCTGATACTCCGCCAGATCAATATCCGTGTTAAAGGCTTCGTTGGTGCCGTAGGCGAGGATCACCAGATCCGGTGCCAGCTTATTCAGTACTGCGCCCCAGTTATCCTGCCATTTGTCGAGAATAGAGATCTGCGCGCCATTGGTGCCCAGCGCGCTGACAATAACCCCATGGGGCTGTAACGATGTCAGCCATAGCCCGGCAAGCTGCGTCCCGCTGCCGCCCGCAAGTGACAGGGAAAATGAAGAAGGAACCTGCGCCGGTTCGGACAGCGCCCAGCGTCCCTGGGTATCCCCGAGCGCCAGCGGCTGTTGCTGGAGTTGCAGAGTCGTTGCGCCCTGGGAGCGATACAGCACCTGAGCCTGAATTTGCGCCTCGCCATCGCGGGCATTAACCTGAATATCGCTGCTCCCGGCAAGCGGCGTGGCAATATTGCCGCCTAAGGTAAAGCCGGGGTTGCTCAGCCGACGACTGTTCTCCAGCTTCCAGTTTTTTGTTTTGCTAAAACCTACGTTGTTATAGCGATTTCCGGGGACGGCCATCGGGCTGACAAAGCCAATACCGCCATTGCCGTATTTTTCCTGAAATGCCTGCCGAAGCTGGCCGGAAAGAAAATCAGCGGCGGTATGCGAATCCCCCAAAACCAGAATATGTGTACGCCGGGTGTTGCTGTTGCGCAGTTTTTCAGCTAACACAGCCAGCCCCGGATCGCCATTATCCGTCCATAACCCGTGTGATTCCTGAGGCGGCACGGAGGCTTTTTTTACCCGATCCGTCGTATCTGTACAGGAGATGAGCGTCAACGCAGAAATCAGCAGAATGACGGTGGTGGAAAATAGCAGACGTTTATTTTTCATGAAGCTCCTCACTTGCCGGTGGTACAAAGTGAATTTGCTCAACAATCTTGCTGGCAATGAGCTGAGCACCGGCCGGGGTATAGTGTATACCGTCGCCGGCTCTGACGCTCTTAAGCTTGCCATTAATCATCGCGGAAGGCGCATAGAGGTCTGCCTGATAGCCAAACAGCGTGTTGACGCTGATAACCACCCCGCCGACCTGTTTCACTTCCGATTCATACAGCGTATTGAGAATTGCCATTCCCTTGTTTAACTTGACCTTCTGCATATTTGGCGGCAATACCCAAATCACCGGGATATTGTACTGCTTACCCAGCTCAAGGATTTGGCGGATACGACTGCGGTATTCGTCATTCCAGGGTTCACTACCAAATCTGAGGTAGGTGCTGCTGTTTTTGACCGGCATATCCCAGGGATCGTTCGGCCCGAGGAACACGGCAATAAGACCGATGTCTGCATTACCCGCCAGCGCCTTTTTAACGGTAGTTGGCCAGTCAAAGAAGCCAGGATAAGCAAGGCCGGTACTGCGTTTACTCAGGTCGATGCCGGAGGCCTGGTAATCATCATGCAGCATTTTAAGCACTCTGGGGGCCACACCTTCCATCATGGAATCGCCAACCATCAGCACCTTGCGCCCCGAAGGCAGGAGCGCTTTGCCCTCTTCATCATATAAATGACTGGCCACCTCGAATCCGCTCTTTGCCTGCGGCTCGTAGATAAAAGATGGCCGACGGGTGGAGATCCATTTGCTCAGTTGCTGTTCGTTAACGGGCGTATCCGTCGCCACATCAGCGGAAACCAACAGATCCGCCGGGGTAACAAGAGTGGCAGAGGTGGGCATCTGCGCGCTGCCGGTGAGTTGTGCGATAAAAGCCCCTTTTGCCACCTCCGCCGCAGACATGATTTTTGCGCCGGTCAACCAGACCGGGGAAGCAACGGAGGCCCAGGGACTTTCCCGGTGAAAATGCAGCGCCCAGTACTGATTCAACGACTGCTGATTAAGCCATATCAGGCCCAGCATACTGGTAAAAATGATCAATGAAGATTTGAGCGTCTTGTTGATAATGTCAGCGTAATCAGAAATTTGCATAAATGAATCCAGGCACCCCTGACGGAGCAAAGAAAAAGGCCACCGCCAGCACGGGGATAATAACCAGTGGGATCGCATACCATTTGATGTTCAGCAGGAACGTCGCCAGCTGATTACGCAATTCAACAATCCATGGGTAGCAGATAAAGAGTACGGTAAACATGGCGATTATCGTTAAATCTTCCATGGTGACAGAAGCGAGATCGCCCTGAACCATATTCAGAATGAGACTGCACGCATCCTGAAGATTTCCGGCACGGAAAAATATCCACGCAAAGCAGACAAAATGAAAGGTGATGAGACGCGCCAGCAGATCCGGCAGGACTATTTTTTGCAGCGCGGGCGAGCGTTTTTCCCACAGATTGTAGATAACCAGCCCCGCACCGTGCAGCGCGCCCCAGATGAGGAAATTAAACCCTGCGCCATGCCAGACGCCGGAAATAATCATCGCCAGCATCAGATTGATTTGGGTACGCGAAAAAGAGCCCCGGCTACCGCCTAACGGAATATAGATATATCTGAGGATGAAACTGGACAGGCTCATATGCCAGTTTCGCCAGAACAGCTTAAGGTTTGCGGCCTGATAAGGATGCGAGAAGTTGCGTGCGATACGGAAGCCAAGCAGCAACGCCAGCCCGGTGACTAAATCGCTATAGCCGGAGAAGTTAAAATAGATATTCCACGCCCAGCCATAAATGGCAATCAGGGTTCTGGCGGCGGTTTGCCCTTCCGGCAGTTCGAATACGCCCGTGACAAAGCTGTCATTGAGCCATGAACTGAGCAAAAAGAGCTTCACCAGCGCCAGCGCAATCAACAGCAGCGCCCGTTTAAACTCCAGGATCCCTGGTCTTTTGGCGCTAATTTGCGGCACCAGCTCACTGGCATTATTCACCGGCCCGGCAATCAATGTTGGGATAAAATTGACGTATAAGAATGTACTGAGGACATCAGGCCTTTTCAGCTTCCCATCAATGACACTCATCACCAGGCTTATAGAGTTAAACAGATAAAATGACATCCCCAGCGGCAGCAGCATCGTCATTACGGGTAATGAGAGATGAATACCGAGCGCTTCAAGGTTAAATTGCAGCCACTCATTGATGGAGGCGTAATATTTAAATACGGCAAAAAATATAACCACCAGAACAGACAGCGCCAGCACCGCAGTTTTTTTTCTGTTTGATTTATCGGCGAAACAAACCAGTCCCCAGACCAGCAGGCTCCAGGATAACAGGACCACCAGCGCGTTTATTCCGCTCAACCAGACAAAAAAGTATCCCGCCAGCAACAGCATCACGTTTTGCAGCTTAAACCAGGGGGCAAGCAGCCAGTAAACAATGAAAAAAATCCAAAAACTCAGTAAAAACTCAATGGAAAACAGCGTAGCCATAGATATTAATCCCAAAAAATCCCTTCAGGTGTGGCAGTAACAGTCGAGCCAGAAACGCAATTCCAGGTCTGTTTATGATGTTGTGCGGCGTAATCGCTAGCGAGGATGACTCCTCTGGGGGCAGCATATCGGTGTGGCAAACGTCGTCCTGAGTACGCAGGCCAACGAGGAATGGGCGCGAAGAGATGTCGGCATAGCAGAAAGTGTTATGAACAGAGAGGTGGCGATAATACGGGCGAGAAAAAAGATATTCTGTGAAGCTAACCAATTGTTCAACAGAATGCGTCATTCTTATCATTTTGGTCGTGCACTATTAAAAGGTTAGCAAGAGGCAATTCTGATTGCGCGCAAAATATTAATCGGCGAAATCCTAATTGCAAAGCTACTATTTTTAATGGTTTTGTCAACAGCCGGTGTATCCCGGAGGCGGCAGGCCTGGCCATTATTGATACATCGATGTAAACAGCGCTCAAAGAGCAAGCTATTTAGATGATGCATTTGCGTTAAGTTAAAATAATGTGGCAATTAACAACACCACTACAGAGACAATTATCTGCCATAATTAAGACCCTGCGGTGGTTATTATTAATCTTTTCTTAAATCGTTACGATGACCTTTCCCTGTTGAATAATAAATAAACTATGCCTCCAGCAACAGGAACGCCTGCATATTCAGGCCCTCACTCGCCAGCAATTCGCCCGACCATCGCCCGCAAATCTTCGCGGCTTAGCGGCTCTCTGTCCGTGACAAAGTGCAACGTCATCCCTTCGATAAAGGCATCCAGAGCGCGGGCGGTGACCGGATCGAACCACTGCTCCAGCGTGGTCTGACTGGTGCGCATCCAGTTTTGCATGACGCTCTTAAAGGTCGGCTTTTTACTCATAAAGGCATACAGCTGGTACATCAGTTCCATATTGTGCGGCGTGGTGACCTGGGCGCTGAAAATCAGGTCAGTCACCGCGTCGCAGGCATCGGAAAGGCTCTGTACCTCATCGAAAAAGGCGCGGTACTGCACCGACATCTGCTGAGTAAAGCGGGTAAAGGCTTCATCAAGCAGCGCATCGATACCGGAGAAGTAATAGGTCATTGAGCCGAGCGGCACATCGGCGCAACTGGCGATTTTACGGTGGGTCACAGCCTGGATCCCATGCTCCGCAATGGTTTCAAGCGTCGCATCAATGATTCTTTCGCGCCGCTGCGGGTCGTTGGGTCGTCTGCTCATAAATCCTCTCAATCAGTTATGTACAAATGTACACACTCTTGCTAGTGTTGTCCTCACTTTTCATTGCAGGATGCGACGTAATGGCAGTCATCTCTCCGCGTAAGGCCCTGAAACACCGGCTCTGGGCACTGTTTACCTTCTTCTTTATCCCGGGTTTACTGATGGCCTCCTGGGCTACCCGCACTCCGGCAATCCGCGACATCTTATCCGTTTCCACAGCGGAAATGGGGGTCGTACTGTTTGGGCTGTCGGTGGGATCAATGAGCGGGATCCTCTCTTCAGGATGGCTGGTTAAACGCTTCGGTACCCGCAAAATCATCCGCGCCAGTATGGCAATCGCCGTTGCGGGAATGATTATTCTGAGCCAGGCGCTGTGGCTGGCTTCGCCGCTGCTGTTTGCTGTCGGGCTGGCCTTCTTTGGCGGCAGTATGGGTGCCGGTGAAGTGGCAATTAATATCGAAGGCGCGGTGGTCGAGCGGGAGATGAATAAAACCGTCCTGCCGATGATGCACGGCTTTTACAGTCTTGGCACCCTTGTCGGGGCCGGGATTGGCATGAGCCTGACCGCCTTTGGCACACCGGCGACCCTGCACATTCTGCTGGCGGCCATCGTCGCCATTGTGCCGATTGTCATCGCGATTTCAGCGATCCCCGAAGGTACGGGCAAAGACACGCCGGAAGACAAAGCGCGTAATAAAGAGGGGCTGCCCTTCTGGCGGGACACCCAGTTGCTGTTGATTGGCGTGGTGGTGCTGGCGATGGCCTTTGCCGAAGGCTCCGCCAACGACTGGCTGCCGCTGCTGATGGTGGACGGGCACGGATTCAACCCCACTTCCGGCTCGCTGATTTACGCTGGCTTTACGCTGGGGATGACCATCGGGCGCTTTACTGGCGGCTGGTTTATCGATCGCTACAGCCGTGTGACGGTGGTCCGGGCCAGCGCCTTGATGGGCGCTATTGGCATCGGACTGATTATTTTTGTTGACAGCGGCTGGGTTGCCGGGGTGTCGGTTATTCTCTGGGGACTGGGTGCCTCGCTGGGCTTCCCGCTGACCATCTCTGCCGCCAGCGATACCGGGCCGGATACTCCGACCCGGGTCAGCGTGGTTGCTACCACCGGCTATCTGGCCTTCCTTGTAGGGCCGCCGCTGCTCGGTTTCCTGGGGGAACACTACGGATTGCGCAGCGCCATGCTGGTGGTGCTTGGCCTGGTGCTGATCGCCGCCCTGGTGGCCAGAGCCGTGGCCAAACCGGCAACGCCGTTGCAGTCAGCCACTGAATAACGATCGCGCGCGTGTGGCATAGCCAGGTGCCACACTCGCAACACACTTACCCTTCGCGCGAATTGCCCACGCTTTTATCGCGCAGGAAAATCACCATTAACCCCAGCCACAGCAGGCCATTGAGCAGGTTAAACAGGCTGAACAGGCCGTTACCGCCGCCCAGCCAGGCATGTTTACTGACCTCTATCCCAACGGTGAAGATCAGCATCTGCAACATTCCCATAGCTGCCGAGACGGCACCTTTGCTCACTTCGCTGGCGAATAAGGTCAGACGCACCAGTCCGGCATTCGCCAGCCCAATACCAAAGGCATAAATACTCAGGCCTGCCGTCATCCACAAATAAGCGTGGGACGATGCCACCGTCGCAATCGCCGCCACAATCAGCCCGGCCACAATGGGCCAGCCGCCGAGGATAATCAACGAACGAACGGTACGCCGGGAGGTCAGCTTCGCCAGCACCAGGTTACCGGCAATCAGCGCGCCAAAGATCGGCACCTGCAACAAACCGTACTCATAGCTGCTCAGTTGCTCACCGCTAATAATGATGATGGGCGACTGGGCAATCCATGCCAGCAACGGCAGGCTCACAAAGCCAGTTGCCAGCGCCCCGGCCACAAAGCGCAGATTCTTTAAAACCAGCGCATAGTCGTGCCACAGCGCTTTGATGGAGAGCGGTTCGCCAAGGCGGGTGGCGGTCTCAGGCATCGCCCGTTGCAGGCCAAAGAAGGCAATAGCGGCCAGGACGGCAAAGAGGACAAACATCCCTTCCCAGGGCGCAGCATGCACCCAGGCGGCACCCACCAGCGGGCCAAGCAACGGCGCAATCAGCGCCACGTTCGCCATCAGGGCGGTAATCTTTATACAGACCGCCTCTTCAAAAGACTCCTGTATTGCCGCATAGCCCACCGCGCCAATAAAGCACAGGCTGATCCCTTGCAGGAAGCGCAGGAAGGTGAACTGCTCAATGTTCTGCGCCAGCAGTGTGGCAAGACAGGTCACAATAAACCACACCACCCCCGCAAGCATTACCGGACGGCGGCCAATACGGTCCGACAGCGGCCCTAAAAGCCACTGTAAAAACATCCCTCCCGCCAGATATGCGGTCATCGAGGTAGGAACCCATTCAATGCCCGCCTGATATTGTTCCACCACCGCCAGCATACCTGGCTGGATCATATCGTTGGCGATATAGGTGGAGAACTCGTACAGAACCAGACAGAAGGGGAATAACAGCGCCTGGCGACCCAGACGTTTGCCAGAAATAGAATGATTTTGCATGCAATCTCTTTAACGTAAAAAATCGCGCAGAGTGTAATCAAAGCCTCCGCATCCTGACAGCAAATTATGTCGGGGATGGCGCAGAAAGCATTTTTTTACTGCTTAAGGTTCTCTTAAGCGTCACGGCGTAATGTTGCTGGAAAATGAATTTTCTGACGTAAAAATTCTTAAACCCGACGTCAGGAACGTAAAAGCACTTTACCCTGCGTAATCATGCTTTTAATGTTAGCCCTTCCTTGAACTTACTGCCCGTGTGCTAAGCGTTGTCAACGATATGTTAGAGAGTCTGAATTACACGCTGTTCTGGTGGATTAACGCCACCCCTAACTCACCCGTCTGGCTTATCAGCGCCGCGCGGTTTATCGCCAACGACGTGATAGCCATCGTCCCGCTGCTTGCCGCCGGTCTCTGGTTATGGGGGCCGCGCCACCAGGTAAACGCTCAGCGACAGCTGGTAATTAAAGTCACCATGGCGATGGCCATCAGTCTGAGCCTCTCTCTGTTACTGGGCCACCTGTTTCCGCATAATCGCCCCTTTGTTGACCACGTTGGCTATAACTTCCTCGCCCATTCTGCGGATTATTCGTTCCCGAGCGATCACGGGACGGCCATTTTTACCTTTGCCGTGGCCTTTATTGCCTGGCACCGGGCCTGGTCCGGCGCCGTGCTGATGGTTATCGCGCTGGCGATTGCCTGGTCGCGGGTCTACGTCGGCGTCCACTGGCCGCTGGATATGCTGGGTGGACTGATGGTGGCCCTGTGCGGCTGCCTGAGCGCGCAAATATTGTGGAACTGTTTTGGCCACGCCCTGCAGCGCACGTTGCAGCACCTCTATCGCCTCTGTTTTGCATTCCCTATTCGCCGGGGCTGGGTACGTGACTAAGCCCAGCGGCACAGGTAAGATGAATGCCCCGCTCTATGCGTAATGCCGATCAGTTAAGGATCGGTTGACCGATCCTTAATCTGCGGCACTATAACGGCTTCCACAACAGGGAGCCG